>JAJDAS010000141.1 GCA_029261755.1 Nitrospinia bacterium | reverse complement strand
TTTGGTGTTTGGGGCCCCTACTACGCCGCAACAAACACCAAAAACTTCCCCTCATCTAAAAACACCAAAAAAGCAAATTCCTATCAAGAAATCTAAAATAAATCGTGGATATCAAAGATAAATCTTTTTTACATTTTTCTTATGCAGCTAAGAGTGGACTATACTCCCCTTCTTGACCCCCTTTTCATTAAGAAGTTTATCTTCAATTTTACATTTTTGCAGCAACGTCAATGTATCTTTAAGTAACTTTTAACCATGGGAGGATAACCTATGAAGGCCAGAAAATTATTTGTCATCGGTATTGTTATGTCGTCCGTTATCATGTTTGCAACGAATATTGGATGGAGTGCTGGAACAGGTTTCGTAGGCCCCTTGACCCGGCAGATATGCACGGGGGGGTATATAGAGAAGTGGGGATGTGAGGACTATATTCTCCGTCGACTTGATGGACCTAGAAATCCAAGTGCCGCCCTGAGTACATGCAAGTGGGCCTGCGATTATGTTAAAAACACGCCTGGATGGAACGTAGGCACATGTAATAATGGATGCACGAGAGCTAATCAGATCGATACATCTGCAGCGGATTTAAAAGGTGACACAGGTCATCCTCAAAGGCCTTAATGACCAATTGTTTGCACAGTAAGTAATAAGAATAATTCGCTACAAGAATAAAAAAAAAGGGGACAGGCAAACTATGCCATAAAAAAATATCACAAACGATGATTATCACGTTCCAGCAATTACCCATCTCTTAACTTTGAAAACCGGGCCTGGAAAAATCTTAGCTTCTTGGGTTCGTAGGTCATTTTAAGCCCTCTTATTTTATCTTTCTTTGCAAATACAACGGCAACGGACTCGGCCACCACATCCATATGGGCCTGGGTATAAACGCGGCGGGGAATAGTAAGACGCACCAGTTCGAGCCTGGGGTAATTGTGGTCTCCTGTTTCCGGATTTCTTCCGGCGGAGACAATGCCGCGTTCCATGGCACGTATGCCTGAATCCACATACAACTCCGCTGTCAGAGTTTGGGCAGGGAATTGATCTTGTGGAATGTGCGACAATATTTCCTTTGCGTTCAAGTAAATCGCATGCCCCCCCACCGGGACCACAATGGGAACGCCGTAGTCCAGGAGCTTCTGCCCAAGATACTGGGTCTGGCCTATCCGCGAACGAAGGTGGTTTTCGTTTACGGACTCACCGATCCCGATGCCCAAGGCCTCCATATCACGGCCGGCCATGCCTCCGTAAGTGTGCAAACCTTCGTAAATCACCACCATGTTGCAGGCTTTTTTATAAAGTTCTTGATCATTCAACGCCAGAAATCCTCCGATGTTCACCAGGCAGTCCTTTTTGGCGCTCATGGTGGCCCCGTCCGTTAAAGAGCATATCTCTCTTAAAATGTCTGAAATTTCATGATTCGCGTACTTCTTTTCACGTTTCTTGATCATAAAGGCGTTTTCGGCAATTCGGGTAGCGTCCAGCATTATCCGGATTTTATGCCTGGAGCAAAGCTTTCGCAGGGCTTTTAAATTATGAAGGGAAAAGGGCTGGCCCCCGGCCATGTTGACACATCCCTCCAGGCTGATATAGGGAATTTTTTCCGGGCCTTCTTCATTAATGATTTTTTGCAGTTTATTGAGGTCCACATTCCCTTTGAAAGGGTGCGTACTGTTCGCGTCATGGGCTTCGTCAACAATAATGTCCGCGAATTTCCCGCCCGCTAATTCCTGATGAAGCTTGGTGGTGGTGAAATACATATTTCCGGGAACGATATCCCCTTTTTTGATGGTCAGTTGGGAAAGAATATGTTCCGCCCCGCGCCCCTGGTGGGTCGGCACCACGTACTTGTACCCGTAGTATTTTTGGACTGCGGCTTCCATATGGTAAAAATTTTCGCTTCCGGCGTAGGCTTCGTCTCCCTGCATTATTCCGGCCCATTGGCGGTCGCTCATGGCGGAGGTCCCGCTGTCCGTAAGCAGATCAATATAAACGTCCCGCGCTCTTAGCAGGAAGGTGTTGTAGCCGGCTTCCACTATATATTTTTCACGCTCCTTCGAGGTGGTCATTCTGAGAATCTCCACCATTTTAATTTTATACGGCTCGGCCCAGGAGCGCTCTTGAGGAGGCGAAAGTTTCTTTTTTCTTGAAAGCGTCAATTTTGTTTCAAGATCTTTTACGGCTTCGGGCAAATCCTGTGCCCATTTTTTTTTGTCGGTTTTCTTTTTTGCCATAATTTTTCTTTCGCGGGATGGGAGTGGAAAATGAAACTCTATGCATTCTTAAAGTGTATCATTTTTTGGGTGCGATATTATTAAAAAAGGGGACAGGCAAATAATGCTTATTTGAAAGAAAACGATCAGTTATAAATTGCTAATTGGGAATCAAAAAACCTGAGCAATACCAGAATCTGAAAATGAAATGAAGTTGGGGTTTTCCGCTTAGAATTTAATGCTTTTTAATAAAACCGGCAGGAGGGAACGCAGGTTCTTTGCCAAACATCGGATCAAAATAGTGGACGATAGGCATACCATCATTTCCCGGGGGCTCCACCACCATGGTCTCGGAAGATGATGTTATTTCCATCACTTCCCCGTTCGAGGGTTCAATTGTCATAAACTCAATATCCGGCTTACTCCCGTTCCAGTCCCCTGCGTTTTGTTTATCAGATTCTTCGAGGATAAAGACCTTCGAAGGACTCTCTTTGCCTTTAGACTCGAAGGCAAAGATATAGCTGAATTGCTCCAGGGGTTTTTCCAAGGCCTCTTTTAAGGGCAAGGGCTCGATTCTAACGGAAATGATCTTTTGAGCCAGGTCTTGGGCCAAGACAAATTCCAGACCGGTCCTTTCCTGAATTCTTTTTAAAACCGTGTGCAGCGAAACATTTTCTGCGTAGACCGATAGTCGATTATTTGAAAACTCCACTCGGCATAGATTATTTTGCTCGGAAGCAAAGCCTCTCGAACTAAGCAAAACCAAAAACAATATCAAAACATAGGATAAACTTTTCATAGTGTTTCCCTATCTATTGTTTCCAACTCTTTCAGCAAAGTTTTCCAAAAAATAAAAGATAACCGGCTTACCTGATCTTCCAATTTAAGTCGGAAACGGTAGCGGGAGAACCTAAGTTGGAAATGGTTAATCCGTTCATCAATAAAATATAAACAACTCCCGTCTGTGAATTTTTCCATAAAATGTCTGATTTACCGTCTCCATCGAAGTCACCAATACCTCTGATTTGCCAAGTCAAGTCAGGGACAGAAACGGGAGAACCTCCTCCAGAAGAGGCTAATCCGTCCATCAGCAAAATATGAACAACTCCAGACTGAGAATTTTTCCATAAAATGTCCGATTTGCCATCACCATCGAAGTCACCCACACCTCTGATTTGCCAATTTAAGTCAGGGACGGTAATGGGGGAACCTACGTTAGAATAAGTTAGTCCATTCATTAGCCATATCGTTACCTGGCCTGTGGCTGGATCTTTCCAGAGGACGTCCGATTTGCCGTCCCCATCAAAATCGCCCACGCCTTTTACCTGCCAGCTAGCATTAGTACCGGGAGAGCCTCCGCTCGAATAGGTTAATCCGTTCATCAATAAAATATAAACCACTCCCGTCTGAGAATTTTTCCACAAAATGTCCGACTTGCCGTCCCCATCGAAGTCACCCACGCCTTTGATTTGCCAATTTAAGTCAGCGACAGTGGCAGGAGAACCCAAGTTGGAATAGCTTAGTCCGTTCATTAGCAAAATATAAAGCATTCCTGTCTGAGAATTTTTCCATAAAATGTCTGATTTGCCGTTTCCGTCGAAGTCGCCTACGCCTTTGATTTGCCAATTCAAGTCAGCGACGGTAAGGGGAGAACCTGAACTAGAAAGCGTTAAGCCGCTCATCAACCAAACGTTAACCTGACCTGTGCTAATATTTTTCCACAGGATGTCCGATTGTCCATTGCCGTCAAAATCATTTCTCACTGATGATTTTGAGATAACATCAGTACGCAGATTAACCAAGAGAGAGAAGGTTTTACCGGAATCCGTACTCTTCCAGATATTGTAACCAACCTCGGCCAGGTACACGATATTGGGGTTGGATGGAGAGAATTCAATATCGTTGATCTGATTCGAAGTTGTGAGCACGGGCTGGCCATTATTGTCAATGGTAGCGAGACCGTCCGTTGATCTGTAGAGTTTTCCCGAACTGGTAAAAAGCACCAAGTCTTTGTCCGCAGGCGAAATTTTGACCTGTCCATTGGCGTCCGTGGATATACCCGTGAAAGTTTGTCCTCCATCATCGGATTTTTGTATGGTGAAGGCATCACGCTCCATGGCAATAATTCGTGAGCCGTCGGCTGACACATCGAAAGATGTTACCAAGAGGTTTTTTAGGGTTGTGTTGAGTGGACTCCAGTTGGCCCCGGAGTCAACACTCCTAATGAAGCCCAGGTTGTCCTGGAGGTTGTTGTAGTTAAAGCCAAACGTCAGGAAGGAAGTAGAGGTGGAGCCGTAAGCCCGGAGATGCCAATAGCCGTTCTTAGGGGCAGTGGATGGAAGAGAAAGTGGGTTCCAGTTAGCACCTCCATCGGTGGAGCGAAATAGAGACCCATCAAAATATTGACCGCTTAATTGTGAAAAACTTGCGGTTCCACCTTCGATACCAAGAATAAGTGTATCCGGATTATTGTGGTCGAAGCGGATGGAAACAGCTCGTGAATTGGTTAGCCCGCAGTTGGTTCGCGTCCAGCTAGATCCACCATCTGTGCTTTTGTAGACTCCGGCCGTGGAGCTGGGGTAGCTGCCCGTAACCGGTCCGGGGGAATCCAGTGTTGCCGCGAATACCGCAGTTTTATAACCCGATGGGTGAATGGCTATGTCCCATACCTCAGGGTACCCGGCGGCCATATGTCTCAAACCTAACCGCGACCAGACCCAGGTTTTTCCCCCGTCCGTACTGCGGAAGATACCGTTTCTCTCCGTTCCCACAAAAACCACATCAGGGTTAACGGGGTCTACCGTCAGCGACCGAAATACTTGATCGTAATCCGCACCGGAGGGTCCACTGGGGCCGGGGATTGTTACGCTGCCGTTTCCCACTTCATTGCCACAAGACGCCGCAAGGTTTGCTAAAGGCTCTCCCTTAACTTTCCCCAGCCCTAAAAAAAACCAAAGGCAAACGCAGGCCAGTATTGCCGACCATGATAGAAACCGACGAAGAAAATTATTTTTTGAACTCGGTTTGCATTTCATACATCACGCTTGGCTGAGAAAGGTTATCTTTACAAAACATGAGCGCAGAAATGAACAAAACTACATGACTTCCTGGTAACCCTTTTCCCACTTGATGGAGTTATTGGACAGTTCGGCGGCTTTCGACCAGATTTGGCCTTCGTTGGATTCCGCCATCTGTTGGAGAGTGGATTCAGCTGATTTGTTTTTTTTCAGTCGGGCATAGCTTTCGCCCATAAAGTAGTTTGCGTAGACTTTTCTGGGGTCGTCTTCGAATTTTTTGATGGCTTTGGTATAGGCTTTGATGGTTTTTTCGTATTGTCCTGTCAGATAGTAACAATTCCCGATTTCAAAGTAATTGTCCGATAAAAATTCTGGGCTGCGGGTCTTGGAGTCTTTAGGCTTGAAATGTTTTATAGAGTTTTGAAATGCGACAATGGCTTGCGGATATTGTTTTGTTTCCTTCAAAGATTTCCCTAACTGGGAGTAGATTCTGGAAAGATTTTTCGCCTTGGGAAACCTATTAACATATCCGGAATAGGGGGTGATGGCCTCCTTATATTTTTTTTGCTGAAACATGATATTTCCCAATTTATAGCTCGCTTCAGGCAGGTATGAGCTTTTGGGGTATGCTTTGATAAAGCGGGCGAAAGCATCTTCCGCTTCCTCATGGTTTCCTCTTACCATATGAAGGGTGCTCAACTTCATAATCAATGCCTCTTTAAATTGGCCTTTTTCATCCAGGTTTTGGGCGGATTGGTATATCTGGAAAGCAGTGTCGTGCAGCCCGATTTTTTGGTAGACATCCGCAATCAAGAGCAGGGTTTTAATATCTTTAATATCCCTCAAGTAAGGATCCAGGTTTTCATGATAAGCCGCCACCAGGGGGAAAAATCCGTCCTGGCCATAGTAGGTATTTACCATATCGAAAAAAGAAGCTTGGATCATCTTTTTGACTTCCTTGGACTGGGCGGTTCCCGGAAATTCTTGGTGAATTTGCCTGAAAGCCGCTATAGCCTTAAAAAACTGCTTCTTTTTAGAGAGAGCCACACCTTCATGAAGGAGCGCGATTGCCATGGATGTGGGATCGTCAGTAGATTTTTTAGAGATTTCCCGGTAGGTTTTGATGGGTTCATAATACGCTTCGTAAGTTTCGAAGATCTTCTTTTTCGGGGTATATGAAGGGTTATTTACCCCAATCTCCGCGATCTTCATACGACCGTAATTGCCCTCGGGAGTGCCCGGATTCCGATTTGCGGTTTCAGAAAATATTTTCATCCCTGCCAGCTCTTTTCCTTCAGTAAGATAAGAGTCTCCCAATAGGTTCATAGCCTTCGTTGAAAGGTCATAATTGGGGTAGAGGTTGACCAGGTTGTAAAAATTTTCTCTCGCTCTCGTAAAATCTTTTTTGTCATAGTACAGCTTACCCACATTAAAAATAATGGAAGGGTGGGTCTTGGGGTAAGTGGGCCATCTCTTCGATGCCTCTATATATACTTTCAATGCCTTTTCATGGTTGTTGGTATCATAGAGATATTTGGCAATGGAAAAAGAGGCGGACTTTGCCTCCGGGCTATACGGGGAAATCTTGATCACCTCTTTGTAAAGAGCATAGGCTCTATCATAATCCTGCCTGTCATAAAAGACGTTCGCTTTCATTAGCTTTGCCTGCAACCCGTACCTTTTTCCCCCAAAATCCCTGATAATTTCATCCGTTGCGGCCAATGCTTCCAGATCCAAACCCATGGTGGAATACATTTGGCTTAATTTAAAAAGCGCCGCATCTCTATTTGGAGACTGTGGAAATTTCCGAAGAGCTTTGCGAATATCATGGACCGTTCCCGTATAGTCGGGCTGTTTTTCGTCCACCAGATTTAATTGACAATCGCCCATCAAATAGTAGGCATTCTCGTTTAACGCGCTCTCGGGGAATTTTTGGGTTAATTGTTTGAACTTGAGATAGGCATCCGCGTATTTGGTTTGCTGGAACTGCTTTAAGCCTTCAATGTACAAGTCCTTTCCGGCATTTCTTCGTTCAATTTCCATCAAGATTTCTTCTCGCCTTGCCACCTCTTCCGGTGAATAGACACGCCTGCCGTCAACCATCTCGCCTGCCACGGGTTCCGCATCTTCCGGTGCAGCCTCCACCTCTTCCTCATAGGGCGCTTCTTCAACCGGCGGCTCAGCTTCTGCCACCACCGGCTCGGGTTTTTCCTCTAACTCCGGAAAACTTTTCCTTTTTAAAACCGATCTCGCGGAACCTTTTGCCGCTCCATTTTTATTTTTTATATCCAAAACCAGGCGCGGTGGACCTTCCAGGGAGAGGTGGTAGATGCTGTTTTTTTTATATTTCAGGTAAACCGTGATCAGCAGTTCCCCTGTAACTTTTGACTCGGTAAGCGAGATATCATTGATCCTCGCGTCACTGATATGCCGTTTAGGGAAATTCTCAGGGATTTTGGTAGCGGGAATTTTTAGGACTAACTGCTGGCTTTTAAGGTCTGGCGTAAGGCTATAGGTAAAGTCTTTCTCCATTTCAAAGATGATTCTGGAGAAAGTGGGGTGAGGCGCGAACCGGATTTTCTTGATTTGGTTCTCCAGGTCTCCACCCGCTTCGATCATAAAAAGCCAGAGCAAAAGGGTAGAAACCGCCCCTACAAAGACAATTTTCTTGGAAGCGCTTTTTTTTCTGGTTTTTTCCAGTTCTGTGTTAAGCATAGAGATATCCAACAAATAGGGAATACTTACCCATATGATAGCAATTTTCGTGCCTTATCAAAAAAAGATCGGAAATGGGCCAACAAATTTGAAAAAAAGCTATTTTTGCTACTAAATATATTACCAAACTGAGTTTTGGCAAGAAATGGGAACTCTGCCAAACAATAGGCGTCAATTTGTTGGCTATGCTTGACTGGATGCCGGAAATACGGTTAAATAATTTTGCAAATCCATGGTGCCCGGTTTTTCAAAGACCCTGCACCTGGAACGTTAACGGTTACCAAAACCTTTGTACTAAAATATGGAGAGATGGCCGAGTCCGGTTTAAGGCGATAGACTCGAAATCTATTGAGTGGGCAACTGCTCCGGGGGTTCGAATCCCTCTCTCTCCGCCAATAACTTTTGAGCAGGGCCAAGGAGAATTTAAATGAAATCACAAAATATTCAACCGTTAAGGATTGATAAAACTGCGCTATCGGTGGTTCATCAATTTGATAATTCAGATGAAAAGTATTTTTGGAAGTCACGAACCCCTGAAGAAAGATTGTTGCAAATTGACATCCTTCGGAGAATGAATTATGGAGATAAAGCTACCTGTAGACTTCAGAGAGTTCTTGAAATTGCTCAAAGGTAAGGATGTAGAATATTTGCTAATTGGTGGCTATGCTGTTGGATATTATGGCTACCCTCGTGCTACTCAAGATATTGATATTTGGATAGCAATCAACCCCAATAATGCCGGGAAAATGGTTTCTGTTTTGAAGGAATTTGGATTTCTTGCCTCTGATATTTCAGAAGAACTATTTTTACAGGAAAAAAATATTGTCCGCATGGGTGTGCCTCCGATGCGAATTGAATTAATTACCACTATATCAGGTGTTAGCTTTGGTGACTGTTACGCTGAGAAAGTGACCGATATAATGGATGGCGTCGAGGTTAATATAATAAGTCTTACGCATTTAAAAATTAATAAAAAGGCTAGTGGTAGACATAAAGATTTGGACGATTTGGAAAATTTAAGTTGACTTCTTTTAAACGGAGTTAACTTTACCTTATATACAGTTTTGATTTGGTCATTTAAACTGCTCACCTATTCAAAAGTGGCATTCAAAGGCGTGACTTGTTAAACTAAACGGCTAATCTGAAAATCGATTTTTCTTGAAACTCAGTTTCATTATATGCAGTTTTTTAGAAAGGTTCTGAGGAGAGGTGACCGAGCGGCTGAAGGTGCACGCCTGGAAAGCGTGTGTAGGGCAACTTACCGGGGGTTCGAATCCCCCCCTCTCCGCCATTGATATGGAGCCGTCAGTTTCAAAAATGAATATTTGTCTTTAGGACCTACTATTTTGGCTGGGTCTCACGCAACGGGAGTTTATGAACTTCGTCAGATCCGGAAGGAAGCAGCGATAAGTAAATGTACCGGGTGCCGTGAGTAACCCAGCCTTTTTTTTGGAGTTTTCCATGGAAACAAAATGGCAGCAAAGTTTTTTCCATGATGTACCGCCCATCAAAATGAAGGAACCATTGGCGGAGGTTCTGGGGGCCATCAGGGAAGATGGAACTATCAATTATACCTATGAAGACGCTGTAAAGTTGGCCGGACACTCCTGTGCTTCCGTTTCCTGCGCTTACAAAGCCACGGAATTGGCTTTGAAGGAGCTTTATGGAGAGGAACTTCCGGTTCGAGGCGGAATAGAGGTGGCCTTTTCCGGCGGCGGAACCCAGGGAGCCAACGGTCCCATAGGGCAGGTCATTTCTTTTTTAACCGGAGCAGCCATGGAATACGGGTTCCACGGTCTCATGGGAAACTTTTCCAGGTCTGATAAATTTCATTTTGATGAGACCATGGATGTTCCCTCCGGCGTTGGTTTCCGCGTGATTTTTAAAAGAGACGATACCGGAAAAATGGTGGAAGTTTTGGCGTCTCCTTCCAAAATCCCTTTGGAAGAGGAGGATATGGAGGGCTCCAGGTGTTTGCCCTTGGTGGTCCAGGGGAGCGCAACGGAAGAGCAAAAGAAAAAATTTTTCCATTACTGGCAAGGTAAAAATCAAAAAATCCTCCTATCTCCACCCGAAGGAGTCTTTGAGGTGCGGGATGTGACGGATTACTCCTTTCATTGAAATGGCGCATGGCATGAAGCTGGGAATATTGCTCACATCTGATCCTTTTTCTCCCAATACACATACAGCGGTTCAAATGGCCAACGCGGCTTTGGAGCAAAATGTGGAGGTGGAAATGTTTTTAATGATGGACGCAGTATGCTTGGTGAACAGTAAAAAGTTAGATGACGTTGTGGATGCAGGTATAAAAATCAGTCTATGCGCCCACAATGCAGGGGAACGTGGAGTTACGGAACGTGAGGGATTTAATTTTGGGAGTCAGTACGACCTGGCCCAATTAACCGCCAAAGCGGATAAGATGATTACTTTATGAACGATTCAGGAAAAAAACCGGTGGGAATTCTATTCTCAAGAAGCCCTTTTTCGGATTATCGAGTCTCGGAAAGTCTTCGTATGGCCGTAGGCCTAACTCTGGGGAAAAATTCCGTCCGCCTCTTTTTTTCAGGAGATGGAGTTTACTGCCTGTTACAAAGCAATGCGGAAAAGTTAGAGTCGCTTCCCCTGTCCAAACATATAGAGACTCTGGGTATGCTGAAATGCCCCGTCGTTGCAAAGGAAGAGTCACTTGAAAAACGAGATATTT
>JAJDAS010000140.1 GCA_029261755.1 Nitrospinia bacterium | reverse complement strand
GCCCCAGGTATGCTTAGAGAATATTATCGAAAATTGGCATATTATAAGAGAAGATCTTGCAGAACGACCCAGAAGTCGTATGAGCCAAGTAGTATTAATCAGCCCATTATTATAGATTTCTTAAGTTAGCGCATATGGGGCAAAGCCCCCGGAATTCTGAAAGAAAACAAATTAGCCCTGAAAGGGCGAAAGGCAATTTAGCCACGAAGGTTAAGTTGACTTTCGCCCCTATAATTTTTTTATAACAAGTCCGGGCGATGCCCCCGGCTATATGCTTTCGGCCCTTTGGGCCTGAAAAATTAGCCTGTGAACGGGTACATAAAATTAACAGGTCTGCAATCAGATGGAGACACAAGAATTAAAAAAATATGGTCGCTCTAATCTCGGTTTTGGGCCATATATTTTGGGCCTGGCGGGATGCTGGACGCTCATCTGCATCTGATGATCTGATACAGTCCCACGAACCGCTACTCAAAACGTCCCTAAGAATGCTCAATGGACGATAAGAACCGGATGTCCGGCCAGTCCTTGGCCAGTCGGTCTATGTGCCAATCATTAGGGGCCAGGAAGGTGAGGTGCCCCTCCGCATCCAAAGCTAGGCTGTTTTCATTCCGAGCTTTAAATAGTTCAAGTTTTTTGGGATCGTTACATTCCACATATCTGGCTTTGTTGTAAGAGGTCCCTTCCACTCGGCCTTCCACGCTGTATTCCGCCTCCAAACGCGCCACAACCACGTCGAATTGAAGAACACCCACCACCCCGATGATAAAATCCGAGGTGTTCAACCTTTGGAAAAGTTGAAGAATTCCTTCCTCGGCCAACTGTTTTAATCCGGTGCGGAGCGATTTGGATTTGATGGGATTCAGGAGATGAATTCGGCGAAAGTGTTCCGGTGCGAAATTAGGAATCCCCGTGAACTTAATGTTTTCACCCTCCGTAAAGGTGTCCCCTACTTTGATGGTTCCGTGGTTGGGCATGCCTATGATGTCGCCGGGATAGGCCACATCCGCCAGCTTTCTTTCCTGGGCAAGAAAGGTCATAGCGTTCCGGGTCTGGATTTCCTTGTTGATGCGTAAATGGGTAAGCTTCATCCCCCTGGTATATTTCCCGGAGCATATCCTCAGAAAAGCCATTCGATCCCTGTGGGCCGGGTCCATATTGGCTTGTATTTTGAAAACAAAGCCAGTGAGCTTCTTTTCATGGGGGTCCACGGTTCTGGTGGTGGTCTGCCTGGGCTTGGGGTTCGGAGCGACCTTGGTGAATGTGTCGAGGAGCTCTTTGACTCCGAAGTTATTCACGGCGCTGCCGAAAAAAACAGGCGTTTGGGTTCCTTCCAGATATTTCTCCAGCTCAAAGGGAGTGGAGGCCTCCTGAAGAAGCTCCACCTCTTCTCTAAAAGCATCGGCTTCGCTCCCAAGATGCTCATCCAGAAGCGGATCATCCAGGCCCCGGATCAACACCCCTTCCTGGATCTTCCCTTTGTGGGTGGCGGAAAATAGATGCAGGGTATTGTCCAGTAAATGGTAAACACCCTTAAATTCTTTGCCCATGCCTATGGGCCACGTCATGGGGCAGCATTCCAGGGCCAGATCGTCCTCAATTTTATGAAGCAGGTCCAGAGGAGAAATGCCCTCACGATCCAGTTTATTGACGAAGGTAATGATGGGGGTATCCCTAAGCCGGCAGATTTCAAAAAGTTTTCTGGTTTGCGTTTCCACACCCTTGGCGGAATCGATTACCATCAAGGCGGAGTCTACGGCGGTCAGCACACGGTAGGTGTCTTCACTGAAATCCTCATGACCGGGGGTGTCCAGCAAGGTGATATCATAATTCTGGTAAATGAACTTCATCACCGAAGAGGTTACGGAGATTCCCCTCTGTTTTTCGATATCCATCCAGTCCGATGTAGCATGCCGTCCGGCCCTTTTTGCCTTCACGGCTCCGGCAAGTTGGATGGCGCCTCCGAAAAGGAGGAGTTTCTCGGTAAGGGTGGTTTTTCCGGCATCCGGGTGGCTAATGATGGCGAAGGTGCGTTTGGATTCGATTTCAGCTTTGTTGTTATTAGGTGAAGATTGTGGCATTTTGAAAAACTCCAGGAGGCTGTTATTTTGATCATTTGTAATTTGCGGCTCTAAGGGCCATTGGTTAAGAAGGCTTTTCTCAATGAAAGCCACTTTTCTCCGATTTTACTTGTTCTGAAGCAACCATAGCAATGTAGGAGTGTGTAAAAATGTTATAATGAATCCGCAATCCGTGTTGAATAACTATTTGTCTCAAAAGATATTTTAGGCAAAAGCTTTTTTTTGACAGGGATAACAAGATAAACAGGATTGATCTTTTGGACCAAAACAATAATCTTGTCTATCCTGTAATCCTGTCTAAAATTCTTTAAAAAATTCAAATGTCTTTGGTTAGATTTTTGATTGATGATTTTAGATTGAAGGAAGATTTCGTTAAAAAAACATTATGTGTGGAATCTGCGGATTTTTCAGCAATAACCCGAAGGCTGGCAAGGAATCGCTTCAAAAGATGAATGAAGCTCAGGCTTACAGGGGACCGGATGACTCCGGAACCTTTTTACGAGATGGAGTGGGGCTGGGCCACCGGCGATTAAGTGTTATCGACCTTAGCGCCAACGCCCACCAGCCCATGTTCAACGAGGACGAGAGCCTGGTGGTGGTTTTTAACGGTACCATCTTCAACTTCCCGGAACTCCGCGAACAACTTCTGGAGAAAGGCCACCAATTCCGGTCCCGTGCCGATACGGAAGTGTTACTCCATCTCTACGAAGAGAAAAAGGAGGGAATGCTGGAGGAGTTGAAGGGACAGTTTGCCTTTGCCCTCTGGGACTCCAGGGAAAGGAGATTGATGCTGGCCAGAGATCGGTTGGGCATCAAGCCCCTCTATTTTTCCCGACAGGGGAACACCCTCCTCTTCGCATCGGAAGCCCGTGCCATTCTGGCATCCGGTATGGTGGACAAGGAGTTGGAAATGAGCGGCCTGGTCTCCTTTTTGGAGTGCAATTCCGTGGCGCCTCCCTCCACTATCTTCCGTGGTATCGAACTCCTCCCCGCTGGACATTGTCTGCTTTACGATGGAGAAAAGGCGTTGGTCCGGCAATATTGGGACATGGAATTTTCATCCCATCGGGAAAGCCTTCCTTACGAGGAATGCAAATCCAGGCTGGAGAAATCGCTCTTCCATTCGGTGGAGTCCATGCTGGTGGGCGACGTCCCCGTGGGGGTGTTTCTTAGCGGCGGGATCGATTCCAGTGTTATTGCCGGAATACTGAGAAAACTGGACCGCACGGATGTGGAGACCTTTACCATCGGGTTTTCGGACAGCTCCTACGACGAACTTCCCTATGCCCGCAAAGTGGTGGAACACAACCTGCAAAAACATCATGAGATCCGGCTCACCCCCCGGCATCTTCTTGAGGAGTTGCCAAACATCATCCGGGCCATGGACCAACCCACCGGGGACGGACTGAATACCTATTTGATCTCCAAGGAGACCAGAAAACATGTCACCGTAGCCCTTTCCGGTCTGGGAGGGGACGAACTCTTTTTTGGCTACCACCTTTTCCAAATGATTCCCAAACTGCTTCCCTTCACCACACCCTGGTTTTGGCTGCCCGAAGGGTTCAGGAATGCAGGTTTTGGACTGGCCCGAGGACTGGCCGGTATTTTCGGGTGCGACGAAAGATACGCTGAGGTGTTACGAGGGAGCGATCCTTTTTCCTCTGCCTACCGGGCCATGAGGACGGTCTTCCCGGAAGACCTGTTGCAGAACTCACTGGGAGGCTACCAGCCCGAGGTGTTTCCCTTCCGGGATCTTATCTCGAATTACCATAGCCGCTGCCGTGGTCTACCACCGGAGGAGGCCATCTCCTATCTGGAAATCAAGACTTACATGCAGAACACCCTGCTGCGAGACTCCGACCTGATGGCCATGTCCCACGCATTGGAGGTCCGTTTTCCCCTGCTGGATGAGGGACTCCTCGGCCTCGCGGCGGAGATACCTCCTTCCTTCAAACGAGGAAAAAAGATCTTTATTGAATCGATTCAGGACCTGTTGCCCCCGGAAATACAGAACCGCAAGAAGATGGGCTTCAGCTTCCCAATTCCTCTGTGGATGAAGGGTATGCTCAAGCCCACTATAGTGTATAGGCTCTCCAAAGACCGACTAAAAAAGGTTGGCATTTTCAATCATCATACGGTGGCCCGACTTCTGGACCGCTTCTACAACGGAGACCGCGCTGATCACCGCCTGGTATGGTCCATCTTCCTCTTCGACCTTTGGTATCAGGTGCATATGGAAAACGAGGAGCCGGAGTTGGAAAGATAATAAATGCAAGATCCAATCAAAGACATGGAACCGCGAATGAAAAATACAAAAAACAATCTATATTGTATTATTGGTTCTATGGTTTTATTCGCGTTCATTCGCGACCATTCGCGGTTAAAAATCTTTTAAAGGTTGCTATGAAGACAAAAAAACGGATCGTGGTGGCCATGAGCGGTGGGGTGGATAGCTCCGTAGCGGCGGCCCTCTTGAAAGAACAGGGGCACGACGTTGTGGGGATCACCATGCAAATTTGGGATCATTCGGAAACAGACCAAAAGTTCGGCACCTGCTGTTCCCTGGAAGATGTATACGATGCCAGAAAGGTGGCTGAAAAGATCTGCATCCCTTTTTACGTTATGAACCTCCAGGCAGAATTCAGGAAGGATGTTGTGGATTATTTCATCCGGGAATACCTCGACGGCTCCACTCCCAACCCCTGCGTTCCCTGCAACCAGAGGATGAAATTTCATTTTTTATTGAAAAGGGCCATGGAACTGGAGGCCGACTTTCTGGCCACCGGACATTACGCCTCCATTATCCGGCAAGGGGGCAGACTTGCCATACAGCGCGGCAAATACAGAGAGAAAGACCAGAGCTATTTCCTTTTTAATCTGGCCCAGGCTCAGATGGAAAAAATACTCTTTCCCTTGGGGAGCTACACAAAGCCGTATATCAGGGAATTGGCCCAAAAATACGGTCTTGAGGTGGCAAGTAAGCAAGAAAGCCAGGAAATCTGTTT
>JAJDAS010000139.1 GCA_029261755.1 Nitrospinia bacterium | reverse complement strand
TAGCCTGTAGTTTTAATTTTCATGTCTTAACCCTTTGGGTGAAATTGTTTATAATTGAATTGCATCTGTATTGTTCAATTATATCACCATTCTACCGCCAAGAGGGTCTTGTTTTTGACGAAAAATCGCTCAAATTAGGTTATTATAAAAATCTACATTCTTCGATGTTCAGTGTTCGACGTTCGATGTTCGATGTTAAAGGTTTTTTTTATCAGTCGTTTTCCATATTCACCATCTCTGCAGCGGTCTTGCCGCTTAAGAACGCGTGGTCCAGGTTGAAATAGTTCCACTCTCCGTAACGTCCTATGGGAATAATATTGCACTCCCTCAGATATTTGCGGATTCCTTCCACGCAAGCGGTTCTGTTTTTGTCAAAGACGATATACCCATAATCGATGTTCAGCTGATCCGTTACCGAAATCTCTTCTTCTTTATCAATCATTCCAACCTTGAGAAGACCCTGAATGACCTCATCAATGATGTTTCCTGTTCTGATGGGTTTGTGAGGCGAGTGGGAAATTTCGGCGGTTATGGAAGATTCACCCTCCGGGCATACATAAGGGGATGCGTTGCTCTGGATAAAAAGGCGTTGAAAGACCACATCATCTTCGGGATAGTAGATCCAGTTATGATCGGTGAGCTTTTCCCGGTCAATTCCAATATTTACGCAATGGACCGAGGTGTGTACCAACTTGTCCGCCATGGCTAGTATTTCGTCAGGAGCGTCGATTATCTTTTTTACTAATACCGGCAATGGGATGGAAGGTAAAAGAAAGTCGTATCCCATGGTTTCACCGGAGCTCAGTTTGATGCTGCGGTTACTTGTGTCCACTTCCCACAGTTCTTTTTCCAGGTGGAGATCTGTTTTTTTCAAATGCGGGAGGAAGGCGTCCATTAGGGATTGGCAACCACCTCTTAACGGATACCCAAAGGTGGAGTTTGGCCCGTACTTATCGGCAATAGAGGATCTGGAGCCCGCTATAACCTCTTCCAATGTGGGAACCTTTACCCGGTCTTTGATCCAGTCAAAGCTAAGCTGCGTAAGAGGACGCGCCCAAACCTTACGGTTATACGGAGCCATAAAATGTTTCGAAATTCCGATGCCGAAGGTGGCCTCGATCCAATCCTGAAAATTGATTGGCATCATGGCTTCCCGATTTTCCAGCGCCTCTTTAAAGTCATTGATGCACTCGTTTTTTACATGCTCCGGCAGACCAAATAGATTGTTCTGGAAAGGGTATCGGGTATAAGCCTCTTTAGAGTAGATCCACGCGTGTCTGTTCTGAAAATGGTGGTTATCTTTTAAAAGCTCTGCAAATAGGTTGTTGGCATAGATATCCTTGGAAAAAAAGATATGGCCCGCATAATCGAAGAGGAAGAAGTCCACCTCTCTGGACCTTCCCAATCCGCCGACGGTTTTCTCTTTTTCCACCATGATATGGTGATTTTCTAAATTGTATGCCGCGCAAAGACCCGCCGGTCCAGCGCCTATGATGATAGTGTGCATAGTTCGTTAATGGAAAAGATGTCCGTAACAGCCTTAATGGGTAGGCCGAAGGAGTGAAAATTGTAAAATCTGATTTCCTTATTTGCCTGAGCGATCTGTTCTATATAACCTCTGTAACTATAAAGATTCTGATGCGTCGGTGTTTTA
Source organism: Nitrospinia bacterium (assembly GCA_029261755.1). Lineage (GTDB taxonomy): Bacteria > Nitrospinota > Nitrospinia > JACRGO01 > JACRGO01 > JACRGO01. Next base: position 6,880 of record JAJDAS010000139.1, on the reverse strand, counting down.
CCGCCAAATCTGTCAGTTGTCCAAACCACTTTTTGGTTATGGATGGTGTTTTGATGAAAATCGTTTAGCATATTCTCTCCCTTGGTTCTCAACCATTCTTTACAAGAGGCGGTGCTGGCCGCATAAGAGCGTTTCAAGGGAAAACAGCAATCTTGTCCGAAAAGAACGATGGGGTTCAGGCCGAATCGGGCCATGAAGTCCAGGCAGATACAAGCTACGGAACCGCCTTCCGATGTTTCCCCCTTTGACTCAAAAATCCCGGCATCCTTTCCAAAATATTTTTTTTGGTTGGTGGAGGTATAGACTATTTTTTCGTGCCGGAAATTTTTGACGATGTCCGGGTACGAGGTTGGAGAAAAAAGTAGGGTGGAAGGATGCCCAAAATAACCTTTGAAGTGAGCCATGCTACAGCCCTGTGGGTCATTGCTTACCACAAAGTCGGGACTAATTCCGGCGTCGATGAGTATCTGGAAGGCGGTATCGGTGGAAAAAATGATTCCTTTGGTTGCAAGCAACTCCAGATAGGGGAGCGCGAAATCCAAAGAAGGTCCGGCGCTTACCAAGATACCCAGTTTCCCGGTGTACTTCCCGAAAAGCCCGGAAACGCCCTTGGACTCCAGCGCTGTCTTTCTGTTTTTTTCAAAGTTTTCTTCTTCCTCGGAGGTAAACCAAGTCCCGGTTCTTTTCTCCATTCGTAGAAGTTCAAAAGCGTTTTCAATTTCCTTAAATTTTTCGGGTATGGATTTGAGAGAAGGGGGGTGGATGAGGAATCTGCCCCCTTTTGTTTCCATGGCCTTCGCCATGTCGTCCAAATCTTTTAGGATCCTTGCTTTATCCGTGCCGAATAATAAGGAGACACGATGGTCTGACAATATCCCGGAGAGGTCCCTGCTGGAAAGGGCCGCATCCAATATCTCTTCATTGAGTTCGATGACATGCAACTGGCCCGTTCCCCCAATTTTTTCCAGGATTCCCTCCACATGATATCCAAGCCCAAGGCCATAAAGCGCTATAAAATCACCCTCCGTGATGCCGGACCGTTGGGCAAATTGACTGCCCTCGCGAACTGGGTCCATTGCCGAGTGGATCAATTTGCCTTTATAGCGTAAAGTGGTAACGCCGGATTTTGCTTCTAAGAGTTCACAGGTAATATTTTGTTTCGGCGCGGAAGGTCCCGAGTATCCGGGCAACCTTGCCTTCAAGATCTCTAAGTTAGCGATTTTACAGGGATTCATAATTAAGCGGGAATTGAATCAGGAGCCTAAAAAGGGTGGGCTTTGGCCGTGTTTTTGATGGTTTGGAGATGATAACATGCTTTACGGAATAAATAAAAGGGACTTGAATCGATGTGAAATTCGCACCTTACCGGTTGCCGTTTCCTTTTAGAAAAGAGGATGCTTCCATTAAAAAATGGGTCGTTTTGCATGGAAGAGTACTTTTGTAATACTATTAAACACTCAAGAATTTAAGCCTCCAACAATTTAAAGGAGTATAGGTGATGAGTGGAGTGGCCACTACCGATTTGATCCCTTTTGAGAATATGGGAAATGATTTTGGTGGACATAAGAAAAAACTTTCCCTTGGATACCGCCTTGGGCTTTCCATCGGGGTTTTTTTGGTCCTTTTTCTGATCAACTTTGTTTCGGCCTTTTGGGTCATCAAAAAGCAAAAAGATGACGGCGTGGTTATCAATCTCGCAGGCCGCCAGAGGATGTTGACCCAAAAATATACCAAGGAGTTGACCATTGGCCTCATTCCGGAACAGGTTAGGCAGGCGGTTTTGAAGGCAGCCAAAATTGCCACCAGGCAGATCCAGGAAGACCGGAAGCTGTACACCAAATCGGTGGTGAAAAAGTTGAAAGGAGAGCTACCCGGGTTTTCCGTCAATCGGGATTACCACAAAATCTCCGGTTCCGTCCCCCTCCCTGCTACTTTTGTCCGGGAAGTTTCCGACTCCATTCGCCAGTCCAATCTTTATCGCTATGACCTGTTGAGCAAATGGAATATCAACCCGGAGCAAGGACTTTCGGACGCCTTTGAAAAAGAGGCATTCGAGGAACTTTCCGGCGGGGCGGCGCAATCCTATTCCAAATTCATGCCCTACGAGGGCAAATATGTCCTGCGGTTTTCCACGCCGGACATAGCCTCCTCACAAACTTGCGCCGATTGCCACAACAAGCTTCCCGAAAGTAGCAAACATGATTTTCAGAAGGGTGATGTGATGGGAATCCTGGTAGTTACGATCCCGATGAGCGATGATATCAAACTGGCTGAAACCCTCTTCAGCAATGGAAATAATGGTGTGGGTAATAATGAGGTTACGAACCATGAAAAGACCGCCAAAGTGTTTGAGGTCACCCTCAATGCCTTGATTCATGGCGGGAAGGCGCCTTTGGATCTCCAAATGGAAAAATTTACGCAACTTCCTCCCGCTCCTAACCGGAAGGTGGCTGCTTTGTTGGAGGAGGTGGAGCAGCTTTGGAAGACCGTGCTCCATGATGCTAAAGAGTTGAAAGAAGCCGAGGTCAATACCCTGGGCTACCTCAAGGCATTTCAGTCCATCAGGAAAAACAATTTAAAAACCTTAAAGGTGATGAATCGAGCCGTAAATGCCATGCAAAAAGAATCCGACGGCAAGGTGTCTCTCCTGAAGGTGATTCAGGTGGTTCTCCTCCTCCTCTCCGTATCGGCTTTTGGGTTGATTCTTCTCTATATATTGCGAGGGGTTGTCCGCCCCCTGAATGAGATGGTGTTCTCTCTGAGGGAAAGTATGAAAACTGTTTCCAGAGCCTCCAGGGATATTACCCAAAACAGTGAAAGCATAGCAGATGGGGCTGCCCAGCAAGCCGCCTCCTTAGAGGAAAGCGCGGCCTCCCTGGAGGAAATTTCCGCTACGTCCAGGGAAAACGCCGATAACGCTAAACAAACGGACCGCATGTCCTCGGAAACCATGGACGCAGCCGATGCAGGGAATAGAGACATGGATCGGATGGTGAAGGCTATTGGGGAAATTCGGGAATCCGGTGGCAAAATTTCAAAGATTATCAGCGTGATCGATGAAATTGCCTTCCAGACCAATCTCCTGGCCCTTAATGCCGCAGTGGAGGCAGCTAGAGCCGGGGAAGCCGGGAAGGGTTTCGCAGTGGTAGCCGAGGAGGTGAGGAATCTTGCCTCCAGGTGTGCCGTAGCGGCCAGGGAGACTAATGATACCGTGGAAGAATCGCTGAAAAAGATAGAATCCAGCTCCCAAATTTCCACCGGGGTAGCCAACACACTACAAAAGATAAGCAAATTCGCGAGACAAGCCAATGAGCTTGTGGATACCATTTCCATTGGATCTGAGGAGCAAGCAACCGGAATCAACGATATCAATAAGGCGGTTACGGAAATGGGGCAAGTTACTCAGGAGTCGGCCACCGGTTCCGAGAAACTAGCGGTATCGGCCAGGAGCCTGAACGAACAGGCCTCTGTTTTGGCGGAAGTTTTGGATGAGCTGGACCGGCTGGTTCATGGGTAGATGGCGCTTAAGTGAAGCTGTGCAGTGCTAATGAATCTTGACTCCAATTTCGTTTTTTATTATTATATATAGTTCATCTCACCATGCTTATCTGATTATCAAAGCGGGAGTGACTCAGTGGTAGAGTGCAACCTTGCCAAGGTTGAAGTCGAGGGTTCGAATCCCTTCTCCCGCTCCATTTTTCCCCCTGTTTTTTCGCTCATCGTCTCTCGGTCTTTTATTCCTCGGTCTTTTCACCGCCAGGAATCCACAAAAATGGAGTGCTTTGAAAAAGATTTCCACATCCTCAAAGGATGCCTTGGATAGAAAATTCAGGTTTTCTTCCATGGTAGCGGGCGTCAAGACATCCTTCAGGGCCTTTTTCTTTTGTGCGATTTCCAGAGAAGAGTAATCATTTCCCTCCTTAAACCCTTCATAGACCTTTTCAAACAGGCTTTTCATATCAGATGATGCGGGCTTCAACTTTTCGCAAAGGATTAAGCATCCTTTGGGCGGAAGGCTGTCGTATATTTTTTTCAGTATGTGGGTTCTGGAAGAAAACGGCAGGAATTGAAGCGTGTAAAGCATGATGACCACGGAAGCGTCTTTTATATCCACATCTTCCAACCCTGAGTTAACAAACTCCACCTCTTTTGGGCACTTTGCTTTAGCCTGATCCAGCATGGCCTGGGAAGCATCTACTCCGATGAAACGGGCATCATCCATAGGGAACCTTAGGAGTTCCATGAAGGTGTTTCCCGTGGCGCAACCCAAATCGACAATAGCTGTTCCCGGTTGATGGAAATGGCAAGCCAGCTTTGCCACAAGCTCCTGCTGGTAGCGGTAATGGGGGACCGACCGCACGGCCATGTCGTCAAACACCTTCGCCACCTTCTCGTCAAATTGAAACTTTCCGGAAGGGCCATCCAGCGTGCTTCGATATATAGTGTCTTTATGATTCATGGGCGATAGTTAATAATCTTTATAGATGAGCCACGATTTGAAAAAAGGATTTACAAACTTGTATTCCCGCTGGTGTTTAAAGATTATCTTCAACTATTCGAGCCGATTTAGGGCCTTTTTGACTGATGTGGGCAAGGCAATCCCGGAGCCTTGCAAAAAGGTCCCCGATTGAGTAGACTTCCCGCCCAACCTTGCCAAGCCAGTGAGATATTTTACCTGTTGTCCGGTCAGTTGAACAAGGATCGATTCATAGCCTTTTGATTCACGGGAATAGATCAATTTGAGGGTGTCGGGGATTGCTTTTTCCGTGATTCGGTCTTTGTAAGAACTGCTTTCCCAGGCGAAATTTTCCTTCCAAAAAAGAGCAGAACTGGTCTTCCTCAAGAGGACCCACATTCAAGGAAATAGCCGTTTGAAAAACGCGCTGCTCGGGTGATTAAAGATCTCATCCATTTTATTGCGGATACTTCCGGCAAAAATGTATGGGATGGCTGTATGAAATTGGATTTTGCTTCGAAGGATGGCAAGGGTTTCCTTTTTGTCCTTCAGGTTCAAGATATCCTGGAGCTCATCAAATACCACCACAAGAGGTTTTCGATCATTTGTGATATTAAATATTATGACACCAATTAGTATGACACTAATTGGTGTCATGCTGATTGGTGTGATTTCAATATCTGGGCAGGCTCGTCTTGCTTGGGAATTTGAGTTGTTATTCGTCTTGTTTGTAAGGATTTTAAGCAGATAATCCTATCTTTAATTAAACGAAAGTTTCATCAGTTGAAGGAGGCTCATAGGAATATGGCAGGCTAACCAGCATGAAATTATTCCTTGTACCTTTTAAATGGAAAGTTGCCCATGTATCGGCTTCATCAGGTTGGAAACCTGAACTCCTTTGGTGCAAGCGACGTCGCAAAGGTTGTGGTCGCAAGCGGTGCAGCAGTCGGCCTTGGGCTCCAGGGAGGCGTACCCCAGCATTCCTTTTTTCTCTTCGTGGTAATCCTCGAAATACATTTTGTAACGGAGGGCGGTGGGAATATCAATACCTTCCGGGCAAGATCCTGCACAATCACCGCAACCTGTCCTGCAATAAACAGAGGCGTATTTTTTTTTGTACAACTGGAGAATGGCCTTATGTTCACCGTTAAATTCTATTCCGGAAGCTCCCACGTAATCGTTTATTTGCTGAAAGTTTTTCATGGTGATCACCAGGCCGGATACGCCGGAATGGCTGAGAGCCCAGGCAAAGGCGGCATGCTCGAAGCTCTCTCCCGCCATTTTTATGGATAAATCCTTACCCCCCGCCAGGGTTTTCATGGCGATAACTCCAACCCCTCGAGCTTTGGCTTCCCGGATAACCTCCGGCATTCCGGGGAATTCAAAAAAGTTGAAAGAAGGCATGATAAGATCGTAATGATCGGACTTGACCGCATCCATCATCAATTTTTCCATGTGGTTCGGCCCATGAGACGATACCGCTCGGAACCGTATTTTCCCTTGCTTCTTTAAGGTTTCGGTGGCTTCGAGCATGTTATCATCAAATAACCGGGCTTTTTCCGATTCGTATCCCTTCCCCTTTTTTTCACCGATTGCGTGGACGAAGCAAATGTCCAGGTAATCCGTACTCATCCGCCTGAGACTTCCTTCCACTGCTTCTATATATTCCTTTTTGGAAGAGTCTCCGGGTAGATGGCTGGGATAGGGGAGGGGAGTGCAAAGTTTGCTGGCGATGATCAATTTGTCCCGGCCTCCTTTGACTTTCAGATATTCTCCTATATAATTTTCCGCTTTTCCATAATCGGGAGCGGTATCGAAATAGTTGATCCCCAGGGAAACCGCTGAATTGATGAGGGCGGCTGAATTGAGTCTTCCGGTTCCGAAGGAGATATCGCTCATTTTGAGTCCGGTTTTCCCCAACTCCCGGTAACGAACGATTTTTTTAACGCCACGGGCTTCCGCCTCGGGAGAAAATGGAAAATTCAAGAGCGTGGAACCACCTACGATGGCGCTGGATTTAAAAAATTCCCGTCTTTTCATCACCAGATCCTCCAATTCTTATTTGTTTTATAGGGAAAAGGACAAAATATCAAGCTGTTTTTTTAACGTGTTCCTTATTTTAGACTCAATAAAATGATTAGTCAAAAACCTTTTCCAAAAATAGCAATACCGATTGTCTTTTGCCATGAGGTCTATTACAATTACTTGCTCCATATGTAGGAGGCGGCAAGAGAATAACGAGTAACGAGTGACAAGTTATCACTAATGTTGTATAAAAATATAGCCAAAGCTATTTTAATCACCGACTTTTACGAAATGGGAAATCATCATATTTCCCCCCTAAATTTTCCTTGCAGGCTTCCTTGCCTCATATAACTTCCTATTTTTTTTGCCCCTTGCCCCTCCCTTCTTCCTGACTTAATA
>JAJDAS010000138.1 GCA_029261755.1 Nitrospinia bacterium | reverse complement strand
AAAAGGCGATAGAACCACAAACGCCCACTGAGAATACATCTTCCCTTCCTGAAAAATCGTCAGTGGTGGCGGAACCTCCCGCCACCTTCAAAAAAACGGCCATGTACGAATCGGGAAACCGGGCATACGGCTGGAGAGGGAAGGGTGGGGCGGAAGAATCCGATTTTTACATGGATAAGGTACAGCCCATTCTCGCAAAACGCTGTGTCCCATGCCATGGATGTTACGAAGCGGCGTGCCAGTTGAACATGCAGTCATATAAGGGAATCCACAGGGGATACAATCCCATTCCCATTTACAGCGCCAAAAGAATGGCCTCCATGAAGCCCACGGAGATGAATGATGTGTACCATTTAAAAAGATGGCGAGAGTTGGGCTTCTTGCCCGTTATCGCAACGGAGTCGGAGATAAAACCGGAGGATCGCCCGGCCTTTTGGGAAAAATCGCTGTTCTATCGATTCCTGGAAAAGGGGTCGGAAAAAAATAATCCTATGATTTCCGCAACCTGGAAGCCTGGGTTTGATGTGGAGGGTCTCAAGCCTCTTATTGACGATTTCATCGACAAACAACAATCCAAGTGCGTGGCCACGGATTGGCAGTACGAGGCCAACTACAGCGGCAAGGGAAATAACAAGTGGGGAGTGATGAAGTTCGACGATTTCTTTCAAAAATATCCCAACGCAGGTATGCCCCTGGCCCTACCTAAAATCAACGAGGAAGAGAAAAAAGTACTTGACCAGTGGATGAAAGATGGCGCTAAAGGGCCATCCGAACCGGCAAGCCTGGCATTGGCCGCTCCACTGAATCCTGACGCTGTGGCAAGATGGGAAGATTTTTTTAATCAGGACTCTCCCAAGGCCAGGCATTCCGCTAGGTATATTTTCGAGCATGTCTATACGGGCTTCATTTATATTGACGAAAGCGCCGGTGAGTATTTCAGGCTCGTGCGTTCCCGGAGTCGGACCGGGGAGATTGATGAAATACTGACTCGATTCGCATACCAGCCGCCGGGCTTCGATCCATTTTATTACCGTTTGGCGAAAGTAGATAGCACGCTTGTCCAAAAGAAAATGACGCTCTGGCGCGTAAACGATCGCAAACTAAAGCAGCTGAAGGCGCTGTTTCTTCAATTCTCATGGGGCGCAGCAGAGATTCCTCCGCCCGTGTATGACAACAGTAATCCCTTTCAATATTTTGCCCCCATCCCCGCTCAAATTCGCTCCAGGTTCCTGATGGAAAACGCGGAGGCCATTATCGGCGCGATGGTCCAGGGTGCCGTTTGTATTGGCTCCGGCGCCACTTACGCTATACGTGACCATTTTTGGGTGTGGTTTTTAAAACCGGAATCCGATATATCCGTCATCAAGCCGAAACTGGGGCAGCCGGATTGGAAAATCTTCGATATCGGCCGTTGGAAAGCAGGAGATGACATTGAAGAGACAGATCCTTCCAAACGCTCGAAATTTTTCACAAAGGTCTATAACCGTTTGAAACATATAGGGGGTGACCTAAAAAAAGCGGTTTCTGTTGCCGCTTATTTCGAGCGGACGAAACACGGTTATCGAGACTACCGAAACGCATTCGAGCGTGAGCTACGCATATGGTTAGCCGAAAACGGAAGGAAAGGGCTCACCGTTGACGATCTTTGGGACGGATCGGGTGATTCTTCACAACCGGACGGAATCAACCCGTCTGCCTGGCTGAACTTATTGAGGCACGAACGCTCCGCTACGGTCCAATTCGGTCCCGAAGGCGGAAATCCCGAAAACATCTGGGTCTTGAACTACGCCAATTACGAGATGCTCTACTACGATCTCGTGGCGAATTTCGAGGCCACCGGCTCTACTACCCTGAAGCTGGGGACTTGGCGGATCATGAGCTATGTCCGGCTGGAGGCCGAGGACGTTGCTATTTCTTACCTGCCCATAAAATTCAGGGAGGAAATGAGGGACCGTTTTACGCGCGGATTAGGTAGGATTAAAGAAGAAATTTTCTTTCCTCTTCTCAGCGTGAAAGAGATGAAGAATCCAACGCTGCCGCCCAGACAAGCTGGAGACTCCGACATACCAGAGACATCGGCAGACGATGCTATTCACTACCTGGTGGGAAAGATAAAAAAGAGGTTGGACGCGGTTTCACGAAAGACCTACAACAACCATGGAATATCGAAAGATCGGGTTGAATGGGAAAAACCGTTGCTCACCTTAACGGGTAAAAGTGAAGCAAAGAATGGCGTAGCCTTTCCGGAATTCACCCCCAGCATCGTTTACCTGAAAATTGCCCGGAAGGGTGGGAGCGGCCATTGGGCCTATACCATCATTGCCAACAAGAATTACAAATCACACGACTCCCTGTTATTGGAAGGACTCTCACGTGATCCCAAACTTGATGACATCTCTCTCTACCGGGGATTTGTGGGTGCCTATCCCAACGTGTTCCTGGAAATCCCCATGGCCGAAACCGATGATTTTATTGCCCTCTTGGAAAAGGTAACAAGAAAGGAGGATTGGAACACAATCCTTGGGAGGTTTGGAGTTCCCAGGAACAGCGACCTTTTTTGGCCATTTTTCGATTGGGTACACGAGAAAAAATCGGTTCAAAGTCCGGTTATCGATCCCGTCACGCAAGGTGTGGTGGATATCAGCCAGTACGATTTTTTCTAAAACCGGCTTGCAAGGAAGCATTTGGATAAGCTCGGTCTCGGTAACTATTCAGCGTAACCCAACTCTCTCCATGGACTATTCAAACAGTAAAAACAATAGTTGCTCTGAAAGGGCTATATACTTCAGCCTAGGGTTAAAATACTCCGCTTTTTGAGTATTGCAACCCTGGGTCCCTTCCCATCATTATTTTTACCCTGTAGAGGTAACACAATAGATAGTACAGTTGGAGATTTGTTTTATACAACCCTTTCAGATTGAAATTTTGTTGGTTTTTTAACCCAGGGTTGCGGCATGTAACAAACACATGCCTTAACCCTGGGCTGAAGTATTTAACCCCCTCGGGGTAGAATTGAATATTTATTTTATTTAAAACACTGCACAATTGCTGGCCACGGAAATATACAAGCGATGGTATGTTGACGGGCTTGGAGTCCCGCCTTCAGGCGGCTAAATAAGATCCTACCTTTAAGCCTTTTTTTCTTTAAAAAATCCCTCTCCTGACCTCATCTTAATCAAGATTCATGGAGCCTAAAAAGGCCCCCAAGGTCACAGCTTTACCTTGTTGCGCAACTCAAAATGGGTGTATAATGAGCCCTCATAATACACATTCAGGGGAAAATTAATGAGGACCAATATTGTTTTGGATGATACCCTTATGGAAGAAGCCATGAGGCTCAGCCGCTTAAAGACCAAGAAGGCGGTGGTGGAAGAGGGGCTGCGCCTCCTGGTGGAGATTAAAAAACAGGAAAATATAAGGAAATTGCGAGGTAAAATCGTGTGGGAAGGCAACCTGCAAAAGATGAGGCTTGACTCATGATTCTGGTAGATTCCTCCGTTTGGATTGTCTACTTTAACGGCAAAAAAACCTGGCAAACGGACGCGCTCGACTTTTTTCTTCAAAAACGGCCCGTCCTTTTAGGCGATCTAATTTTAACGGAGGTATTGCAGGGATTTCGTTCGGATAAAGATTTTAATCGGGCAAAAGAATGCCTCGATATTCTTCCTTTTTGCGCAATGGGCGGCTATGAAGTGTCATTGCAAAGCGCAATGAATTTCAGACGGTTAAGAAAAAAAGGAATAACTATTAGAAAGACCATTGATGTTATTATAGGAACCTTCTGTATTTTGAAAAATCTCTTCTTACTGCATGACGACCGGGACTTTGATCCCATGGTTTCCAATCTTTCCTTAAAAACCCTTACAAGGGAATCGGTTAACTCTCTCCTGTAGTCCCTCCGTATTTTCTTTTATTTTTAAAGTTCCATTAATCTTTTTTCTTTATTCGTCCTTCATGCTCTTCGTCCTTCTGTCTTCCATCGCCTTTGTCTTTCCACTCACCACTCTAATAAGGAGTTATTTTGTTAAACCGCCTAAAGGCCGGGACTCCAAACTTAAACCTTCATCTCCAGACCACTATCACGCCACCGTAACCGACTTTGCAAGTGACCTGGGCTTGTCCACGTTTCTTTTGAGGGCAATGGCTGTGAAGTAGGCAAAGAGTTGGGCGGCGATTAGTTGTAAAAATGGCGCAGCCACGGGGTGCATGGAAGGAAGGACGATCTTTTCGTCAAAGAGGTCGCCGTTAACATCTGTATCGTTGAAATAAAAACCAAGCACGAAACCCTTTCTTGCCTTGATCTCCTCGATACTCCCCATGGTTAGGTTGTATAGTTCTTCGCATTCTTTCGGAGGCACGAAGGCCACGGCGTAATGTTCGGGATCGATCATGGCAATGGTTCCATGTTTCAGAAACCCCGCTGGCATGCCCTCGGCGTGGACATAAGCCACCTCCTTCATTTTTAATGCCGATTCCAGGGCAACAGGATAATAAATCCCCCTTCCCAGGTAGAGCCAATTCTTGATTTTGGAGTACCGGAGAGCCAGGGTATTTAGAATACCCGAATTTTCGTTCAAAACCTTCTGGATGGTGTCCGGCAGCTCCAGGATGTGCCTTTCAAGCTCATTCTTTTCCAGTTCCGATATTTTTCCCTGAATAACTCCCAGTTCCATGGCTATGCGGGTCAGGATGACCATTTGCGAGATGGCCGCCTTGGTGCTGATGACGCAAATCTCCGGTCCGGATCCCTGAAGGATGGAGTAATCTGCAGTTCTGGAAAGGGTGGAGCCGATGACATTGACGACAGCCGCCACTTTGGCGCCCTCCTTTTTAGCAAAACGGATGGCGTTCAGGGTGTCGTAAGTTTCGCCCGATTGGGAGAGGGCGATGAGCAAGGTATTCTCATCAATTTCGGCAAGGTTCAAAAATTCATCGGAACTGATGCATGGGAAGAAACGTTTCCCAAAATTGGAAAAGGCATACTGTCCGTATTTTGCGACATAAAAGGTGGTGCCCACGCCAAGCAGATAGGTTTGCCCGCTTTTGGACGCGGCCTCTGCTATTTCCCGGATCTTGTGAGAGTCTATCCCCATGGCGTTCACGATGGCCTGAGGTTGCTCATAGATTTCTTTCAACATGTAATGGGGGTAGCCGCCCTTTTTGGACATTTCCGCATCCCACGAAATCTTCAGGGTCTCCTTCTCCACCGGTTCCATGCGAAGCATGTCCTTAACCGTGTAGCTTCCCGATGTAACGATGGCGTACTCCCCACTGTCCAGGATCACCGAGTTCTTGGTGTATTCTATGAAGGCGTTGAAATCCGACCCGATATAGTTGGCGTCTTCACCTATTCCCAGGATCAACGGACTTTCAAATTTCGCGCAGTAGATCTTGTCCAATTCGTAAAGGGAAATCATTGCAATGGCGTAAGTGCCGTCCAGTTGCTCCAGTGCTTCCACGAATGCTTTTTCCACGTCCTTGGTTTTGGCGTAATATTTTTCCAGCAGGTGGGGGATGACTTCCGTATCCGTTTCCGAAAGAAACTTGTGGCCTTCTTTTTGGAGGGATTCTTTCAGGCTCCTGTAGTTGGAGATGATCCCGTTGTGGACGCAGGCGAAGTCGCCTTTGCAGCTTAGGTGCGGATGGGTATTGTCTTGAGAAACAGTGCCATGGGTGGCCCATCTGGTGTGGGCGATTCCCACTTTGCCTCTCATCATGGAAAGCCCTTCCATCTTGTCTACCTCATCCACCACTCCAATATTTTTTTTAACGGCTATATTACCCTTGCCGTTGCTTAAGGCCACGCCGCAGGAGTCGTACCCACGGTATTCCAGGTTCCTGATTCCGTTAACAAGCCGTTTAGAAATATTCTTTGTAGAGATGATTCCGCTGATTCCGCACATTATAGTTTACCTTGGATAGGAGTGGTTATGGCGTATAGAAACGCCTGATTCAATTACTGTTCCGGCGATGATGGTGTTGCTGGCACCTATTTTGGCGTCATCTCCGATGAAGGCGCCCAACTTTTCCAGTCCGGTATCGACTTCCGATCCATGAACCATGGTCTTGACGGTTTTCCCGCTTTCCGAGCGGTTGACGGTCATGGTACCCGAATCGATATCTACTTTGGTTCCGATGACGGAATCGCCGATGAAGGAAAGTCTACCGAGCATAGACTTTCCGAAGGTGATACAGTTTTTCAATTCCACTCCGTAACCGATGATGGATTCCGGTCCCACGGCCGTGTATTTTCGGATCAAGGCGTTATTTCCTATGAAGCTGTTTCGTCCGATGAAGACGGGCCCTTCTATCGTGGTCCCGGAACAAATCTCCACGCCCTCTTCAATTAGGGCAGGGCCTTCAATCCTCACATTTCCTTTCAGAACCACCGATTTATGGATCCTCGATTCTTCCCACTCATCCATTAAAAGCTGGTTGGCTCCAATGATGTCCCACGGATAGGCGATGTCGATCCAACCTTTCTCCCAAATGGAGGCGTGCAGTTCTTCTTCCCCGGCCAAGCGGGACAGAGCCGTTTCCATGCTTTCTCCCGACTGTTCCAGCAGGCCGAAAAAACTGTAAGGAAGGATAAAGACCCCGGAAAGAACGTAATTACCTCGGCTCCCTTCCATCGGTTTCTCAATGATCTTGGTGATCCGCATTTTAGGGTCCAGGTAAACATTTCCGAACATTTCCGGTGAACTAGTGAGATTGATGGAGGCCACCGGTGATCGGCTGACCCCAAATGCCTGGAGAGTGTGGCTAAAAATATTTTGGGAGGCGAGGATATCACCGTAGACCAACATGAAGTATTCACCGGGATCGATTCGGTCTCTGGCGTCTAAAATAGCTTTTCCGATTCCAGCGCCCACCTGCTTTTGTTCTATATAATGAATGTTGGTTCCGTAATCTCCTCCTCCCTGGAAGGTGTCGATGACCTTTCTTCGCTTATGTCCCACAACCATATTCACATCGCTGAGGCCACATTCGTTCAAAAGTCTGAGGGTATGCTCCAGGATATACTTCCCCGCAATTCTCATCATCGGTTTTGGGCGTGTTGATGTAAAAGGGGCCAGGTTTTTTCCTTCCCCCGCTGCCAGGATCAAAACCTTCATTTTTTTCTCCTTTCTCGATTATGTTGTTGGCTGCTGCTTTTCTACTCGTTCCCAAACTCCTGTTTGGGAATGGGATTGCCTGGGGAGCTCCAGCTTCAGGTTTTTCCCAGGAAAGCTTCAGCTTAACTGCAATTAAGTTCAGGAAACAATCTTTCATTTGCCCCGGAGGGACAAAATATCGTTCTTATTGTTACGGATGTTACCTTGAGAACCTTAAGCGAAGCATAGCCAAAGATGTTTGAATTTTTTTTACCACAAAGTTACAAAGTCACAAAAACTTTCAAAACCACGAATTTTGCTCTGCAGATTCGCCCAATGAAGAAAATCGGAGAAGGCTTGAATTCACGAATTACACTAATTATTAAGTCTTATTCGTGAAATTAGTGAAATTCGTGGTTCCATTTTTTTGATTTTATGATATTATTAAATTGTGAGAGATAAACGCTCAGAGGTAGTGTGTAGCTAACAACCACAGTCTATCTATTCTTCCTCCGTGTCCTCTATTTTTCCTGCTTTCACCAACTCACCATCCCGCACGGTGAGGACAAAAAGCTTCTTTTCAGAATCTCCCGAGGGAAGGATGGTGGTCACTCCGGCAACTCCTTGAAGCTCCCGGACGTCAGCCAGCCCGTCTCTCAGGGATTCCCGGTCTTTTTTCCCCGACTGGTAAAGGTTCACCAAAATCCCGGCGGCGTCGTACGCCTGGGCGGCAAGAATATCAGGTGTTTCACCAAAAAAAGAATCATACTGATCCACGAAATCCATTGTTTTTGCTGAATCATCCCCCGCAAAAAAACCGTCCACAAAATAAAAATCTTCAGGGCGGTTTTTCAGAAGCCCCACAAGTTTTTCGGAATTCCAGCCATTGGCGCCCAGTAGTTTTGCTTCCACAATATTGAAAAACTCCAACTGCGGAATCATGAGCCCGATCCTTTTGAAAAAATCCGGTATAAAAATGGCCTCGTAGCTGGTTTTTAAAAGGACCTTGTTAGGTTTTTTTGAGTTCTGCTCTGAGTCTTCAATATGAAAAGGGAAGCTAAGCTTGTCTGATCCGTAGTCCGGAACCATTTCCTCTTCCAAACCTTCCTCTATGGGTGCTGAGACCTTCAAAATGTCATGGTCCTCTATACCGCCAATTTTTTTGATTGTCTCCCTGAAATCAAACTCCACCGTGGAATAACTTTCAGTGGCCAACAACTCACCGCCCAAAGCGGTGACGCTTTTCCGGAAGTTTTCACTCAACCCCACTCCATAGGCATCATCCGGGTGGAGGACGGCAAATCTCTTGACAGCCAACTCATTTACGGCATACTCAGCTATCTCGCGTCCCAGATTTTCCCAAGTAATACAATTCCTGAAGAAGAAAGAGTTATCCGGCAAGATCTCCATGAATGAAGCGGCGGGGGAGAGCATGGGTATCCTCATGCTTTGGACCAGGGGAGCCACTCCCTCGGCCACCTTGCTAAAGGCCGGGCCTATGATGGCAATCACCGACGGGTCCTGCGCAAGCTCCTTCACAGCTTCGGCGGCTGTCTGGAGGTCTCCCGCCGAGTCTTTGATCACCACTTCGATTCCCCCTGGCCCCTGGAAGGAGCTTAGGGCCAGTTGGATTCCCTTCAAAATCCTTTCTCCTTGAAGGGCTGCATTTCCCGTGAGGGGGAGTAATGCTCCCACTTTGGTTTTGTAATGGTGGGGATTTTCGGCAAAATCGTCCAGGACCTCTTTTACTGAGTTGGATTCCCGGTGGCCGGGGAAACGCTGTAGGAAATCACGAGCTGACTTGGTGAAACCCTCGAAATCCCTTGCCTTAAAATAGAGGGAAAGCAAACGATACATGACGTCGCCATAAGGGAAATTCGTGGGAGCGTTTTGCGAGAGTTGGAGAAGCGTCTCCGCGTCGGTTTCTTTTTCCAGGGCTTCCTGGACAAGCTTTTTCACCTCTTCCTTTTTTATGGGAAGGGTGGAGAGGGCTTTCCGGTAGCTCACTACGGCTTTTCCCAATTCACCTGCTTCACTCCGCCAACCGGCTTGAGTGATGAATGCTTCGTATCTTAGTCTTGGGTCCATGGCTTGTTTGAGGAATTGGTCCACGAGACCGGCGGCTTTCTCCTTGCTCTCCGCGTGATAGATGCAAATGGTTCTTTTCAGTTCAGCCTTGAGTGCCAGTTCCGAATTCCCGAAATGGTTCAGCAGAAGGTTGAAATACCTTAATGCTATGGGAAAATCCTTTTGAGTCAGGGATATCTCGCCTAACCGGAATAAGGCATCATCGATCAAACGGCTCTGGGGATAACCGGAGAGGAATTTTCGGTAAGATTCCTTCGCCGCAGACAAATCCCCTTCCACAAAAAGCCGTTGGCCTTCTTCGAAGGAGGAGGCTATTCCCGAGGTTGGCTCCGAACATTTTCCCATTCCCGGAAAGCTCATCAATGCCAGAAACAAAATCCCTATGAAAAACTTCATTTGCATATTTGTTCAAGGTTCAAGGTTCAAGGTTCAAGGTTCAAGGTTGGCGCCTCGCGCCCTCCGCGCAATTGCATTCGTTTAAGCTTTACATAATCGATTTTTTATTGGAAATTTAAAATTTCCAATATAAAATTTCCAATTTCCAATCGTTTTTTAAGGATTTAGCAACGATTTCCCTTAAACGAAAGCCATTAACTCCTCGCCCCTCGCTCATTGCTCTTTCTTCTGAATACCGTATTTCTGGAGCTTGTATCTCATGGACCTAAAGCTCAAACCCAGGAGGCCAGCTGCTTTAATTATGGTGCCATTGGCCTTCTCTAAAGCCTGAAGAAGGAAATCTCTTTCCGTTTCTTCCAGCAGCTTTTCCAGGTCTACCTTTCCCATTTCCAAATCAGGCTGAGCAGGGATAAACAACTGACCTTTGCGGAAAAGTTGAGGCAGGTTCTCTTCATTGATCATGGTGCCTCTTTCCAGGACCACCATCCGTTCCACCACATTTTCCAGCTCCCGAATATTTCCCGGCCAGCCATAGTTTTCCAGGGCCATCATGGTGTTTTGCGTTATGCCTTGGACATTTTTTCCCTCGGAGGCGCTGTATTTTTTGATGAAATGTTCCACAAGGCAGGGAATATCTTCCTTTCTTTCGCGAAGGGGAGGGAGGTGAAGAAGGATCACGTGCAGCCTGTAATACAGGTCTTCACGAAAGGTCCCGTCTTCCACGCATTTCTTCAAGTCACGGTTGGTCACTGCAATGATTCGCACGTCCACTTTGATATCCTTGGTCCCTCCCACCCTTTTGAATTCCATTTCCTGGAGGACCCGAAGGAGCTTGACCTGAATGGACATGGGAGCTTCGCCAATCTCATCCAGCAAAAAGGTGCCGCCGTTTGCCACCTCCAGGAGTCCGGCTTTGTTGGAGTCCGCACTGGTAAAGGCCCCTTTCTGGTAGCCGAAGAGTTCGCTTTCCAAGAGGGTTTCTGGCATTGCGCCGCAGCTAATGGAGACGAAGGGACCGTTTTTCCTCATGCTGTTGTAATGGATGGCCTTGGCTACCAGTTCCTTTCCGGTTCCGCTCTCTCCCGTGACCATGATGCTGGTTTTGCTTGCCGCGACCCTTCGGATCATCTCAAATACCTTCAGCATTTGAGGGCTGCGGCCGATGAAATTCGAGTAAACGTACTTTTTCCGTAGTTTTCCCTTCAAGGTAATGTTTTCATCGGTAAGCTTTTTTTTCTCCAGGGCCTTTTTGATAGTAAGTTTTACCTCATCCACCTTGAAGGGCTTGGTGATGTAATCGTATGCTCCCTTTTTCATGGCTTCCACGGCGGATTCCGCCGAGCCGTAGGCGGTGAGCAAGATCACCGGTGTTTGCGGAGAGCACTTCTTCACCTCGTTCAAGATGTCCATTCCCCCAAACTTCGGCATTTTCATGTCGCTTAAGACCAGATCGAAAGGCTGGTTGCGGATCATGTACAGGGCTTCTTCGCTGGTTTCGGCCACCGTGGCGTCGTATCCGTCTTTTTCCAGCATGATGCCCATGAAATCGCGCATGCTTTTTTCGTCATCGATTACTAAGATACTGCCCATGGACTTTTTTTTATTCCCAGTTGTTTACAAAGGAACCACAGATTGCACGGATTTCACAGATTAAAGATTTAATTATTAGTGTAATTCGTGCAATTCGTGGTTCAAAAGGTTTTTGTTTTTTGTGTCTTTGTGGCTAATAAAATTTCAAATATCTTTGTTTAGTATTCAGTGCAGGGATAAGGGGGGCGCTTTCATTGAGTTTTGGATGTGGTTCTGATGCCGTTGCAGGGGAGGTTTGATTCTTATTGGAAACAACAATTATACCGTATTGAGCTTTACGCAACAAATAAAACAAAAACGCTGAAAGAAATTTCACAAAGAGTAAAAGAGTTAAAGAGAAAAGCCGAAGAGAGGCCAAAAAAGAAAAAAAGCGCCAAATCTCGTGCAGGTTTAGGCAAGATTTGGCAGATTAAGAGTTTTTTCCATCTTTGATGTATAAAGTCGACAGCACAATTAGATAAAAAGCAATTGCACCTGTTTGTAACCAATACGGCAAGGTGGATTGCCCCTCCTGCAACACTGAGGCAAGTGCATCCGATAGATTGACAGAGCTTAGTCCGAGCACTGTTATAGCAAGGGCAATCATGGCGTTAAGGGCCACTGAGCGATGCTGAGATGCTGAGTAGAAAAGAGCAATATACGCACATACGGCAAAAGAGACTATTTTGTCTTGGTAGGCATAAAATGGCGTATCGAAATACACAAACAATATTGGCACTTTTATGCCAAAAAAGTGTGCGATTGCCATGCAGCAAAAATATGCGCCACCGGCTAAAAAAGCATATTTGGTTAGCCTTGAATTCATCAGTTGCTCTCTTTGCCTTTTATTGAATTTGTTATGCTAACACCGCAAATCACCGGCGGGCAAAAGCAGAGCGGAGCGCCGCTTTTCCCGTCCGAGTGTATTTGCCTTGTTGTGTGCCGGGCAACGCCCGGCTACTTACTGGTGATGCTCGATATTTTGACACAGGTATCGGGCAAAGTCCATACCCAGCCAGATGGAGGCGAAGGGTAGCTGAAGGCAAGGTTGCTGCAGCAATGTAGCGGCTGAA
>JAJDAS010000137.1 GCA_029261755.1 Nitrospinia bacterium | reverse complement strand
TCGCATGTCGTTTTCAGCCAGTAAGTACAAGGCTCTCAAAAGATGTGTAGTCGCAGAATTAGACCTGGTAAGTACTTGATAAATATAACATTTTCAATTTCTTTCCGGAGCCTGGGATACACTTAATGGTGATGTCCGATATTTTGGCACAGGTATTGGGCAAAGTCCATACCCAGACTGATGGAGGGGAAGGGTAGCCGTAGGATGCGAATCTTGGGTGTGCAAGCTTTGGGATGCGTTTAGCCTCATAGTCTCTTTGTTAATAATGACTAATCAAGACCACACTTTTCGTTTTTGTTTTTTCAATCTAAAATCTAAAATCAGAAATCTAAAATGAGAACACCCCCCTATTGACCAATTGGAATTTTCGGAAGAGGGTAAGGATGGTTTAAGGCAAATTCTAATTTTTTCAAAAGATTCCATCCAGCAAGCTTCCGATGCCCTGACGAAAAAAATAATTAAGCAGAAGAAAAACTCTCCAAAAGGTTAAGAGCTATCGCCGCAAGGTAAAGGCTGCCTTTTATCAGGTTTTGGCCTTGCCTTGCGGCTTAAATAATTTTGTCGACTGACGGGATCTGACTCCGGCTCCTAATCAAGACTTTGCCCACATTATTAACTTTACAAGCGTTTAAATTGAATTGTGCTTGTTATGAGTTCGTATGCACGCAATAGCTCAGAGGCATTCGGGTGATCAGAATTACGCGTCAAATGCATCTCGAATAATCTGTTGTCACCCAGTGGGGCATATACAAGTTCTACTCTCTTTATGCCTTGGACTTCACCTCGAATCGATCCGTGTATCAGGAAGGCCGATCTGCCATCAATATAGACTTCTTCTGAACTGAATGGTCCGAACTGCTCTATAGTTCCTTTCCACATACTGATTGTGTTCTTCTGGAAATCTTTCCAATTGTCCCGATACTTATCATCGAGAACACTCACATGAAGTTGGATCTGGGAATCTTTTCCAGTTTTATGCTGAAGGGTCATGTCTCCCAAACCCACTTCGGCAGCTTTCGTAAATATACTCCATCCTTCAGCGGGGAAGCGAAACTTTAAATCTGCCTGCTTCCAGTAATATTCAACAAGACCACGGTCCTGCTTTAGCTCTTTAACAAAAACTCCAGTAACATCGGTGGGCTTTCCCTGTATTGTCATCGACGCAGGGTTGAAGAAGTAAATGGCGGCAAATGCTGCGAGTGCACCACCTGCACGAGCAACGTTTGGAATGTCAACAGCCAAGAAACCTGGAAGCATGGCCGCTATTCCTCCAGCAGCAAGTGCCAGTGTGACACGGAAGGTCAGGAGTTGAAATGAACTGGGATATGGAATTAAGATCGAAATAGCGAGCATGACAACGAGGAATACAATTCCGAACGTGAATGCGCAAATTACCTGTGTCGATTTTTTCATATTATTTCCTGCCGAATGACCATAATAAGTTACGCTATGCTTCTATCATTAGGTCGGGTAAATTGATAGGCATTATCATTTTTAATTGATAAAAGGAGAGCGTCCACTTTTTTTTGGTTTTCATAAAAAAACAATATTATTTAAGAATGCTCAAGTGTGCCTCAAATGAAACACTTTGATTCTCAGCAACTTTACCAGAAAAGATAGCTGTAGTTTCACTTTCAGTGCCGCATAAGAGAAGGTTTGCATTTTCAAGTCCAAGCGTAGATGTAATTCCAGAATCATGCGAATGCCTTTGTACATGAACTTTAATATTTATTCTGTTGCCTTCAATTTCTTCTATAGTTCCAGTGTAATACATTCCAGAATCACCACCTTTTACGCTGTCACCTGATATTACAATTACTCCCGCTCCTGAACCTATTTGTGTCTTGAACTCTACTTTGTAAATTCCGTCTTTCATTTTGTACCTCCATCCGTTTTGGTTTTACTGCAGTTTAATATAGGTAAAAAAAAGAAAAAAAGTTGACTCTAACCTTTCTTTAGGAAAAAGCTTAAAAGGATAGCGACACTTTTTGCCCATAAAAACAACTCATTAGTTTGGCTCGATTGTACGTATCTGCCAAATGACCACCGGTCACCCCGCCGAGCAAAAAAGCAAATGAACTCTTTGAACTACCCATAACATTGTTAGGCAAAAAAAGGTTGAATTATCGACCGCTGCTCGGTGTCAGGTGTACCGGTTTGTTTAGAAGTCATCTGGCCCCCTTATAATCAATAGGATTAGGGTTTACCCCAATGTCTTTTCTTACTTCATTTAACAAATTAATAGCTAACCCCCTAAAATGCTGCCAAGTAGTAGTCTGACCATCATGAAGTATTGACAGTATAAGGTCTGTTAATGCATCATTAGCATCCATTACTGACTGAGGTGCATGCATCGCTAAATAAGCGTATATTCGTAAACGTTGTACCTCGAATTCTTGGAGTTCATCTGGAGTTAATGGCCCCCGTTTCTGGAGTAAAACCATTTCTATTTTCGCTACGGTAACTGCGATTAAATCAATGGTTGAACGATAGATAGCTATCCTGTCTGTGTGGTCAGCCAAATATTTTTCTTTAGCTATTTCTAAATCATGTTTAACAGATGCAATTTCTTGCTCATTGTTTAAATGCAATTTACTTCGAAGGTTTTCTATTTCTTCAGCATGTTTTTGACGCTCATTTTGCATCAATCTGGTTGCCCAAACTTTACCAAGCCAATTAGACAGCGCAAAAACTATAATGCCACCGCCACCTATAGATAGTAACGCGGTTGCTGCAATAGATATGATTTCTTGTAGTTTCATATTAGTTCAACAGGGCAATAAGTTGAAAGTTTCCATGATATTGCCACCTATAGCTGGCAAATTTATACTTATTTTTATATTAAAGTGTTAAAAGTGGAAATATCTCACTTATTACTAGTTTGCGGCAAAACATGGAAAATAAGCCAAATTGAAACTCCCCTTTGCCTCAGCATGAGTAGTTACCATGTGACAAGTGATGAGTGACAAGTGACAAGAAAAGCAGCAGTATCTATTCACTGCTTTCTGCCCTTCGTCTTTCGATTTTCGTCCCTCGTCCCCTCGTCCAAACGTAGCGTTCGTCCTTCGGTCTTTCCAGTCTCTGCGTTCTTTGCGAACTCTGCGTTAAAATTTATTCTTTCTTTAAGACGCCTTTGCAAATCACCTGCAAAATTTCCAAAAGCTTAGCATAATCGGTATTAATAGTCAAATAAATATTTATTAAACCAAATATAGATAAATTTAACCACAAAAACACAAAGATACAAAAAAATATTCACCACAGAGATCACAGCGCAGCGAAACCACAATCAAAACAAAAATGAGACGCAGATTTGCGCAGATATACGCAGATAAGATTTAAAATTTCTTTTTCCTTTTGCCTTTTCTTTTAGCATTTCTCTGTGTTCTCCGTGTTCTCTGTGGTAAAATTGGTTTTGCCTTTGATTTCAAAGCTTTTTGAACCCGGAACCCGGAACCTTGCCCCCCCCCACCCATGCGCATCCTATTCTTAACCCATACCTTCAACAGCCTCACCCAGCGGCTTTATGTGGAGCTTACCCGGTCTGGACACGAGGTTTCCGTGGAGTTCGACATCAACGTCTCCGTGGCCCTGGAGGCCGTGGAGATGTTTAAACCTCACCTCATCGTAGCCCCTTATCTGCGGAGGGCCATCCCGGAAAAGATATGGAAAAACCATTTCTGCATTGTCCTGCATCCGGGAATCGTGGGCGACCGAGGTCCTTCCGCCCTGGACTGGGCAATTATGAACGGCGAGACGGAATGGGGAGTCACTGCTTTACAGGCTAACGAAGAGATGGATGCAGGCGACATCTGGGCAACGGCCTGCTTCTCCATGCGTCAGGCGAGAAAGAGCAGCCTGTATAGACATGAAGTTACCGAGGCGGCTGCGGAGGCGCTTTTGAAGACCATTCAACATTGGGAAGAAGGTAACTACAAACCTAAGCCTCTGGATGATGAAAAACCGGAGGTTCGCGGCACGTGGCATCCTTTTATGAGGCAGGAGGATCGTACAATCCAATGGGAGTCCGATCCCACCGCCGTGGTACTAAAAAAGATTCAGGCTGCAGATAGTTTTCCGGGTGTACTGGACAATATTTATGGAGAGAACTATTTTCTCTATAATGCTTACGAGGAAGGTACTCTTCGGGGAAATTCGAGTGAAGTAATAGCACAACGGCATGGGGCCATTTGCATGGCCACCACGGATGGGGCCGTGTGGATCACCCATCTAAAAAAGAAAGTGGAAGGGGAGCGGACCTTCAAACTTCCCTCCGCCATGTGGCTACAAAACCATTTGCGGGATGTGCCCGAACTCCCCGTAGAATTGGACTCTTCCGAAAACGGCAAGACCTACCGGGAAATTTTTTACAAAGAAAAAAACGGTGTAGGTTATCTCCATTTCCATTTTGCCAACGGGGCCATGAGTACGGAGCAATGCTACAGGCTTCTGAAAGCTTACCAATACGCCTTAAAGCAAAAGACAAAGGCTATCGTATTGATGGGTGGACCCGACTTCTGGTCCAACGGCATTCATCTAAACATCATCGAAGCGGCGGAGAGTCCGGCAGAGGAGTCTTGGAAGAACATCAACGCTATGAATGATCTCGCCCGTGCCATCATCACCACGGAGAGTCATTGGGTAATCTCTTCTATGGGGGGGAACGCCGGAGGCGGAGGGGTATTCCTGGCCTTGGCGGCGGACAAGGTATACGCAAGGCAAGGAGTGGTGTTGAATCCCCATTACAAAGGAATGGGGAATCTGTATGGGTCGGAATACTGGACCTATCTACTGCCGAAGCGCGTGGGAGAGAAAACAGCAGGCGAGTTAACGGAGAATCGACTGCCGGTGGGAGCATCAGAGGCCAAGGAGATGGGTTTGATCGACGACTGTTTCGGGATAGACCCGTCCGACTTTTGGAAATGCGTGGAAAGTCTTGCCGAAGGTTTTATCAACCACCCGGATTTTGAAAAGATGCTCCGGGAAAAAATCCAAATGCGCCGGGAGGATGAAAAGAAAAAGCCGTTGGAGACGTATCGGGCCGAAGAGATGGAGCAGATGAAGCTCAACTTTTTCGGTTTTGATCCCAGCTACCATGTGGCGCGTTATAACTTTGTTTATAAAATCCCCCACTCCCGAACGCCGCCCCATTTGGCGAGACATAGAAGGGGCAAAACCGGAAAGATGGAAAAATAGGATTATTCTCTAACAATTGAAAAATCTTTAAAGTCAAAAACCTGGAACCACGAATTTCACGAATAAAATTTAATAATAATTTGTGTAATTCGTGAGATTCGTGGTTAAATTTCTTTTTGTTTTTGCGCCTTCTTTCGGTTTTTTTTATGAATAATTTTTTTCGACCATTCCTCTTTAAGATTAAATATGCTTTTTCCGAGCTAGCGGAGTTCTTTAAGGTTTGCCTTAGGTTTTATAAAACTCCCCGCTTTTTGGTAATTGACCTTCTCTTTTTCACCTTTTATTTTTTTTCCAATCCTTATCGAATATGCCGGCGTTTCTTTGAAGAAAATCCATGTGACGAAAAACAGTTTTATGGGGAGACGCCTCTTACAACATGGGTAGAGATTGCTGAAAAAGCCGATTTGGGCGAAAAGGATTGGGTTTATGAGTTAGGATGCGGGAGGGGGAAGGGTGTTTTTTGGCTGCATTGCCTAAAAGGCTGCCGGGTAACGGGAATTGATTTAAATCCGGTATTCATTCAAAAGGCCATTAAAATCAATAAAATCTTCAAATGGCCGGACGTGCAATTTATTGAAAAAAATATGTTAAACGCGGATTTTAAAGACGCCACGGCAATTTATTTGTACGGTACTTCACTATCCAACAACTCTATTGCCCAGTTAGCCAAGCGCTTCGAGCCCCTCCCTTCCGGCACAAAGATTATCACCGTGAGTTTTCCTCTAACCGGTTTTACCCAAAAACCTTTGTTCAAGCCGACTGCACAATTCAAAGGAAATTTTTTATGGGGAGAAGCGGATATTTATGTGCAAATAAAGATATAAGTAACCGTTCAGGGTTCAAGGTTCCCGGTTCCGGGTTGTCGGGAAGCAAGGCTACCGCTTAGTTTCCCAATTGACGAGATATTACCCCCCCCTCTAAAGTTTTAAACCTGTTTTATTCACAGAAACGGCGTTACAACAAAAAAAGAGTTGACTCTTGTGACGCTGGTAGTTATGATGGTTGTAACTTAGTTACTGGGGTGATTTTATGAAGTTGCGATTGAGAGATATTTGTCAGGTGCAGATGGGGTATCCTTTCCGTTCAAAGCTGGAGAGGAGCGACGCAGATAATTGCGTCAGCATAATACAGATGAAAGATATATCTGAAGCTGGTTGTCTCAGCACGGAAGACCTAGTATGTGTCGAATTGCGAAACACCCAGGATAGGTATAAGCTCCGGAAAGGCGATGTTATTTTCAAGTCACGTGGGCATTTGAACAATGCCGCACATGTGGCTGAAGATATGAACAACGCTGCTGCTGCATCACCATTAATGGTGCTTAAGGTTATAGGCCAAAAAGTTTTGCCAGCATATGTAACATGGTATATAAACCAGCCATCTGCACAACAGCAGATTGAGTCTATGGCTCGCGGCACATCAGTTCGAATGATCAGCAAAGCCGATCTTGAGGAATTGGAGGTGCCGGTTCCATCCATCGCGACCCAGAAAAAAATCGTTACAGTAGCTGAACTTGGCCAGCGTGAACAAACGCTGCTCAATGAGATATCGATTCGGCGTAAAAAGCTTGTGCAGGTTTCACTAAATATGATGGCGAATGAAAGGCAAAGGAGGCAAGTATGACAAACCAAATTTCACAGAAAGAGATTAACGATACAGCCTGGAAGGCGTGTGACACCTTCCGGGGAGTCGTCGATCCGGCGCAGTACAAGGACTACATACTGGTAACGCTGTTCCTCAAATATATCTCCGATGTCTGGAAAGATCATTATGAGGAATACCGGAAGCAGTACGGTGATGACGAAGAGCGCATACGCCGCAAGCTGGAGCGTGAGCGTTTCATCCTGCCTGTTGTTGAACTAAAGGATGTGGATACAGGGGAAGTGACGGACCGCTTTCTTGCGGACTATTACAGCCTCTATGAAAGGCGGGATAAACCGAACGTGGGTGAGCTGATCAATATCGTGTTGGACCAGATAGAGGAGGCCAACAAGGCTAAATTGGAAGGGGTATTCCGAAATATAGACTTCAACAGTGAAGCTCTCGGCAAGCCCAAAGACCGCAACAGACGACTCAAGAACCTGCTGGAGGATTTTGCAGGCCCCAAGCTCGATATGAGCCCAAGACGAGTGAGCGAGGATGTAATCGGCAATACCTACATCTATCTTATAGAGCGTTTTGGCAGCGATGCAGGTAAAAAGGCTGGCGAGTTCTATACGCCGCACAAGGTTTCTAAGTTGCTTGCCAAGCTGGCAGCGCCGAAGTCGGGTGACAGGATATGCGATCCCTCCTGCGGTTCCGGTGGATTGTTGATTGAGGCGGCGCGGGAGGTAGGCGAAAAGAATTTCGCTCTCTTCGGGGAAGAGGTCAACGGGGCCACCTGGGCGCTGGCAAGGATGAACACGTTCCTGCACGGCATGGACGGCGCCCGTATAGAGTGGTGCGATACCCTGAACAGTCCCATGTTGGTGGAAAACGACCGACTCATGAAGTTCAACGTGGTTGTGGCCAATCCGCCTTTCTCGCTGGATAAGTGGGGCGCGGAGGATGCTGCGGATGATCCCTACAAGCGTTTTATCCGTGGCGTTCCGCCCAAGAGCAAAGGCGACTGGGCCTTTATCCTCAATATGATCGAACGGGCGCTTGCCAGGGAAGGCCGTGTGGCGGTGGTGGTGCCCCATGGCGTGTTATTTCGCGGCGGCGCTGAAGGCCGCATCAGGCAGAAGCTGATTGAAGAAAATATGCTCGATGCCGTGGTTGGGCTGCCTGGGAACCTATTCCCTTCAACCGGTATACCTGTAGCCATACTCGTCTTTGATCGGTCGCGGGAGAAAGGCGGCGCTAAGGAAGACCACAAGGATATTGTTTTCATCGACGCCAGCCGGGAGTTCCAGAGCGGGAAGAACCAGAATACACTCCTTGATGTGCATATGGAGAAGATACTCTCCACCTATAAGGCGCGTAAAGAGGCGGATAAATACGCTTATGTGGCCGCCTTTGACGAGATTAAAGAAAACGATTTCAACCTCAACATCCCGCGATATGTGGATACCTTTGAGGAAGAGGAGGAGATTGACATTGAGGCGGTTCAGCAGGAGATCCATACGTTGGAATCGGAATTGGTAGATGTACGGGAAAAAATGACAGATCATTTGAAGGAGTTGGGGGTGGAGGTAAAAGGATGAAAAAAATAAAAAGGGAGCCGCTTTCAGAGATTCTGATCTACAGGACAGACGGTGGACTGGTCAAACTGGAAGTGCGTCTGGAAAATGAAACGGTCTGGCTGACCCAACAACTAATGGCGGATTTGTTCCAGACCACCAAACAGAATATCGGGCAACACCTGAAAAATATCTTTGATGAAGGGGAGTTGGAACAGGATTCAGTTGTAAAGAAATTCTTTACAACTGCTGCGGATGGGAAGAAGTACAGCACAAATTTTTACAACCTTGATGCCATCATCTCCGTCGGATACCGCGTAAAAAGCCTGGTAGCCACTCGGTTTAGAATCTGGGCCACCCAGCGTTTACAAGAGTACATCGTCAAAGGGTTCACCATGGACGACGAGCGGCTGAAGAATCCGCACGTCGCCGGATCAGCCGTTCCCGACTACTTCGACGAGATGCTGGAACGAGTCCGCGACATCCGCGCCAGCGAGCGGCGGATGTATCTGCGGGTGAAGGAAATATTCGCCATGGCTGGGGACTACGATCCCTCCTGGCCGGAAACAACTAAATTTTTCAGCGTCATCCAGAACAAGCTCCATTATGCCGCCACGGGAATGACGGCGGCGGAGCTGATCCAAAAACGCGCCGACCACACGCTGCCCAACATGGGTCTAACCAGTTGGAAATCGGAAGAGGTCCGAAAGACCGATGTGACCATAGCCAAGAACTACCTGGAAGAAAAAGAGATCAACGGGCTGAACCGGATTGTGACCATGTGGCTCGATTATGCCGAGGACCAGGCCATACGTCGCAGACAGGTCTTCATGAAGGACTGGGAACAGAAGCTCGACGAGTTCCTGGCATTCAATGAACGTAGAGTGCTTCCCAATGCGGGTAAGGTTGGCAAGAAGGCGGCCGATGATCATGCAAAGCAGGAATATGACAGTTTTGAACAACGCCGCCGGGAGAGCAAGGAAGCCCTTGGAGAGGCGGAATCCATTAAGGCGCTGGAAGAAGCGGCGAAAAGTCTGCCGAAGGCGAAGAGGGTGGAGGAAGGGGAATGACTAAGTCTTTTGAAAAACTACCTCTTGGTGCAATTGCTTCTTTCAAATCCGGTGGGACACCAAGCAAGTCACATTCTGATTTTTGGGGAGGCAAATACCCTTGGGTATCAGCCAAAGACCTCAAGTCGATTGTGATTACAGAATCCATTAGCCGGTTGTCCTGTAAAGGCTTTTTGGTAGCAAACATAGCGCCCAAAAACTCTCTATTGATTCTTGTTCGTGGGATGACGTTACACAAGAAGGTGCCTGTATGTATAGCCGGTAAGGAGGTCGCATTCAATCAGGATATCAAAGCCTTGCTTGTTTCAGATAACGTTGTGCCAGAATATCTTCTCTATTTTTTGCATTCACAAGAAGCGAGATTGCTAAATCTTGTTAATAATTCCGGGCATGGTACCGGACGCTTGGATACGGATTCTCTGAAAAATTTTCCCATATTAATCCCCTCTCTCCCTGAACAAACCTTCATCGCCTCCCTCCTATCCACCTGGGACGAGGCCATTGAAAAAACGGAAAAACTGATTGAGGCGAAGGAGGAACGGTTTAAATGGCTGCTCAATACCTTGCTTAAGCAGAGAAGTCAGAAAGGTGAATGGCGCAGGGTGAAATTGGGGGAAGTTTTTGGTAAAGAATTGGTTATTGAAAAAGGCAAAGCGCTAATAAAGAATAACATCTCTGAAGGAAAGATACCTGTTGTTGCTGGTGGAAAATCATATGCCTATTACCACAACTATACAACCCACGAAATGCCAACTATTACAATAAGTGCATCTGGGGCGTATGCAGGCTTTGTTTGGCACCACAATTACCCAATTTGGGCATCGGATTGCAATGTTATATATTCAAATAATGCGTCAATCGAATTCTATTATTATGTGCTGAAATCCCTACAGCGAAGGATTTATTCTCTTCAGTCTGGTGGCGCTCAACCTCATATATATGTCAAGGACTTAAAGAATCTTGTAGTTCCAGTTCCGCCAGTTGAAACTCAAAAACAAATCGCCAATAATTTAAACACAGCCCAGCAGGAAATAGACCTTCTGAAAAAACAGGCCGAAGCCTACCGCAAACAAAAGCGCGGGTTAATGCAGAAATTATTAATTGGACAATGGCGTGTAAAAATAAACGGGGAGGTGGTGTAATCATGACTTTGGCAGAAATGTTTGAACAGTTCATAAGTAACTTAGCAATCAATAACAATGGTCAAATCAGCGATCGTTATGGGGAAATAACAGGTAGTCTTAACAAGAAATATAGAGATACAGAGTCGAAAACTGCGAACACCCTGCAAGTTGGTTCATATGGCCGGTAT
>JAJDAS010000136.1 GCA_029261755.1 Nitrospinia bacterium | reverse complement strand
CCCACGCGGCAAGCGCCTTTCTGGTTTCGCCTTATGAGGAAGCGGCAGTATTGACCCTGGACGGAGTAGGTGAATGGGCCACCGCCACTATGGGGCACGGCACAGGAACGGATATTGAAGTTTTAGGAGAAATCGATTTTCCCCATTCTCTCGGACTCCTATACAGCGCCATCACCTATTTTCTCGGATTCAAGGTCAACAGCGCCGAATACAAAGTTATGGGCCTTGCCCCTTATGGCGAACCCAAATATGTGGACCTGATGAAGGAGAATCTCATCCACATCAAAGATGATGGATCGTTTAAGATAAACATGAAGTATTTTGCCTACGATTATGGCCTCACCATGACCAACAAAAACATGGAAAAACTGTTTGGCATTCCGGTGAGGAAATCGGAGGGGCCTTTGGAACAAATTCATAAGGATATCGCCGCGAGCGGCCAGAAAGTCACCGAAGAGATAGTTCTCAAAATGTGTCATAAACTGTACGATTTAACCAAGAGCAAGAATCTTTGCATGGCCGGGGGGGTTGCTCTGAACTGCGTAGCCAACGGCCGGGTCATTAAGGAAACCCCTTTTGAAAATGTCTTCATTCAACCGGCGGCAGGGGACGCGGGAGGCGCCGTTGGCACTGCAGCCTTTGTCTACCACACCATTTTGAAGAACAAAAGAAATTCTCCCACTAAGCACTCTTTTCTGGGGCCTCAGTTTTCCAACGAAGAGATTGAGAAATTTTTGAACGAGCATGATGTAAAGTTCCGCAAGCTGCCGGATGATGAGTTGGTAAAAGAAACCGCGAAGCTTATCGATCAACAGCATGTGGTGGGGTGGTTCCAAGGACGGATGGAATTCGGACCTCGTGCCCTTGGGGCCAGGTCCATTTTGGCCGACCCCAGGAATCCGGAAAACCAGGATGTGGTGAATATGAAGATCAAGTTCCGTGAGAGCTTCAGGCCCTTTGCTCCGGCGGTTCTGGCTGAAAAGGTTTCGGATTATTTTGAGATGGACCAGGAAAGTCCCTTCATGCTGTTGGTGGCGCAGGTGAGGGAAGACAAGAGAACCATTCCCGCAGTCACCCATGTGGATGGATCCGCGAGGATACAGACTGTGTCCAAAGACACAAGTAGCCCTATGTTCTATGATCTCATCCATGCCTTTGATGAACTTACCGGCTGCCCGGTGATCATCAACACTTCTTTTAACGTGCGTGGAGAGCCCATCGTTTGTACACCGCAACATGCTTATGTCTGTTTTATGCGAACCAATATGGATTCCCTGGTCATGGGGAATTACCTTATGGATAAAAAAGAGATGAAACCCCTGAGTAACGATATCGAATGGCAAAAAGAATTTGAGTTGGATTAATTTGATAGTTAACTTTTATGGAAGGGAAAATGATTCATGAGTAAAATTGCGATTCTTTCAGAATTTTGGCATTTTCTGAAGCACAGAAAAAAATGGTGGCTTGCACCCATATTGATCATGCTTTTATTGTTGAGTCTTTTGATCGTATTCACCGAAGGCACCGCCATGGCGCCCTTTGTTTATGCTCTCTTTTAGTTGAACCTCTCAGCTCAAAAAAAACATCACAAAGCGAATGGAGAGGCCAAAAATCTTTTGGCCTCTCCATTTTGCGGTGATCTACCCCTCCACTCTCCCGGTCTTCGCCATTTTCCCGGCATCTTCGATTCCCCAGCGTTTCCGCACCCGGCTTTCGCGTGAACACCATATGGGAATATTCCATGGATCTCCCATGCTATTTCCCGCGCTTGAAACCCCTGAACTTCGATGACATAATTGACTTGCTTAATGGCTAATGCCTGCGAAGCTAAATGGCCGGTTTTCCAATGATGCATTTCTAAGGTAACGAATGATGTCCGATGATGCCGAAAAACTTGCGGAGCAAGAAAGAATCCTTGAAAGCTTAGATGGGCTTGAGGCCGAATTATACAGGGATTTCAAATTCAGAGTCCTAATGTTCGAGGAACTTTTGAATACCGACGAAATTATCCACAACGGTTTCTGCCTGAAAAGGGATTTTATCGAGAAAGTGGTAATCGATGAACTTATTTTTTCCCAAATGCCCATGCGGGAAAAAAAGAAAAAAAAAATGCGCTCCCATAAGGACCTTGGAGTTATTTTTTCCGATGATGAAGAAGGTAGAGCCAAAAAGGAGAAGCAAAAGGAAGAAATTTTTGACAACTTCATAGAAAAAAACTGCCTGGGATCAAAAAAATCCAAAGATGACCTGCATATGTTCAAAGACACCTTTGAACTTACCAAGAAAGCATGGAAAAAAGACACCGGCTTTTCCAATGATAATTTTTACAGGTTTGCAAAGAACCGGGCCAGTGACCCTGAGTTGGTGGATATCTATAAGGATTGGTTTGAAACCATATTTTCAGCAGCAGCCATGCTTGCATGGCAGGCGATCCGGCTGAGAGAGAATCCTGAGGTTATTGAGGAAAAGGTTCCGGCTAAGGAGAAGGAGGCAGGGAAGGAAATAGGTAAGGAAGAGGGGGAAGAGGAAAAGAAAAAAAAGCCCATTGTACTTTCTCCCAAAATAAAATTAGCTTTAATGGGAATAGCCGCAACTTTTTTTATTTCCACAGTTTTTTACTTCACCATCAAAGCCCTTTTCAAAGAGGAAATGAAGGTTAAAAAAGAAGAACCCGAAAAAAAGCAGCCTAAACTTGAAAAGGTTTCCCTAACACATTTGTGTGGAAAAAAATGGGTTCACAATAAGCAAAATGACATTACCTTGCTAGGCATACGGGATAAAAAATCGGAGGAACCTATAAAGCAGGAAGAATCCGAAAAAAAAATATACTACCCAATGGTTCAAGCGCCTTACGAAGCGTATTTCTCTTTTAGGAACAGGGTTGATAATCATCGTAAGGTCCTTGAAAAATGCGGATACAAAGTTGTTGATGTAAAAGGGGTGGAAGCAGCATTGTTGGAAAAGGAGAAAAAATATCTGGAATTCATCGAAAAATGTAAAAAAGAGGCATCTCCAAAAAAAATGACCCCGCAACCGGCTGCCAATGAAATACAAGCGGCTAACCCAGATAATGCAAAAGCTCCCGCTCCCCCGCCTGCCAAGGCTACCATTGGCACAAATTGACTTCCAATGCGGGAGATGATAATTTTTAAAAGACGATGATTTTGGTGAGCGAGGGTGGCGGAACTGGCAGACGCGCTGGACTTAGGATCCAGTGGGCAACCGTGGGGGTTCGACTCCCCCCCTTCGCACCATTTTTCTTGCCTTCACCTCTTTTCTCCAACCTCGCTATTCTCCCCCTGGCCAGCACTTGGTGGTTTATTTCTTGCCAGAGAAAAAAAACCTTCTTAAGGCGCTCCAAGACCCTTTCAAAAAAAAATTACCTTTTTCGATGTTCGATGATGGACATTCAATGTGTTCAATGTTCATTTTTTTTCAGTACTTTCTTATATGCCCTTTATCCAGTTGGTTTTAGAGCCATAAAAATGGAAATTCCTATATTATCAAATTAGCAAAGCAGATCTCCGCATGCCGAATCAAACATCAAACAAAACACTCCCCATAATGATCGGGACCGCAGGTCATGTGGACCATGGAAAGACCAGCCTTGTGCGAAATCTCACCGGATTTGATACGGACCGCCTCAAAGAGGAAAAGGAGCGCGGGCTGAGCATTGATCTCGCAGTGGCGCCTTTTCGTCTTTCCTATGGCAGCATGGCCGGGATCATCGACGTGCCGGGCCACCTGGACTTTATCCGGAATATGGTGGCCGGAGCCACTGCCATCAACGTCCTGATACTTGTCATCGCTGCTGACGACAGCGTCATGCCGCAAACCAAGGAGCATCTGGAGATTGCAAAACTACTTGGCCTCTCCAGCATGATGGTGGTTCTTACCAAGATGGACCTCGTGGATGAGGAGACACAAAGGTTAGCTGTGGAAGAGGCGGCAGATTTAATGAAGTCTGCCGGTTTTCTCCATGTATCGGTGATTGGAGTATCCAACCAGACCGGCGCTGGAATGGATGAAGTTCGCCGGACCCTGGAAAAGCTGGTTTATCAGACGCCCATATCAGAGGACTCTCGCGCCTTCCGTATGCACATCCGCCAAGCCTTTCCCATGAAAGGTCACGGAACCATCGCCACCGGGGTTCCCATCTCCGGGAGCATTCAGGTTGGAGATAGGCTGGAACTTCTTCCGAAGGGGACGCGAACCAGCCTCCGTGCCGCCCACAATTACAGACGAAAAACAGGACAGGTACGGGCCAACATAAGCTCCGCGCTCAATCTCCGGGATGTGGCAGCGGGAGACCTCAAACGTGGCATGGTAATAGCGGTTCCCGGGATCTATCAACCGACACGATCCGTGCTTGTTTCTTTGCAAAATTCATCAGGAAAATCCACCCTTAGCCGTACACCCCATTTAAAATTTCACTGCGGAACTTTGGCCGTTCAAGCCTCGTGCAAACTCATTGATAAGACGACACTCCCTCCTAACGAAGAAGCCTTTGCCCAAATAAAATTCACGGATCTCCAGGTTCTTGCCGCCGGAGATCGATTTGTTTTGCGGCAGTCTTCTCCTTCAGCTACACTGGGAGGCGGGATCATTCTTTCATCCAGGGAATTCCGAATCAGGCGGAACGCTCCTAACCTAAAAGTACGGTTTCAATGCGCTCATGAGGCTGTAAAAAACCGGGATTATTTTTTATGTGAACTCCTGGCCGGACCCAACGCATCTATTCAAACCAGGGAATTGCGTCGTTTAACTCAACATGGCGACTCCGAGGCTCTTCGACTTATCGAGGAAAAGCAAAAGGCCGGGTTGATTGAAGACCTGGGCGCGGGAGGATGGTTACTTACTGCGAGGGTTCAGGAAATCACGTTTTTCATAAAAAAGCACCTTCAGCGTTATCATAAAAACAATCAATATACCTGGGGCATGGAACCAGGATATGTGTGCAAACTTCTTGAACTGGAGGCAGGAAATTTCAAAAAACTCTTCCGCTTTCTGGGTGCCGATAAAGAGATGGTGATTAAGCATGGTCGATTGGCGCTGAAGGATTTCCAACCGGCCATGGATGACAGATTGATCCAATTGCGAGAGAGCACCCTGGATAGGCTTCATCAGGCAAGCCCCAACTGGGTGGCGAGGAACAATCTTGTGGAGGAGATGAACCACAGCAAATCCGATTTTAAAACAGTTTCCAGGCTTCTTCAGGAGGAAGGTCTTATTTTGCTAATGGGAAAAAACTTTCTTTTGTCCAACGTTTTTCATCAGTGCCGAGAAACACTTCTGAAGCTATTCGAAAAATCAAAAGAAGTGGATGTGGCCATGTTTCGAGAGGCCACCGGACTTTCACGCAATGCGTCCATTGCCATCCTGGAGGCTTTCGATTCCGAGGGGACTACCAAACGTGTTGGAGATATACGGGTGCTTAGGGACCAACGGTTGGTCCCTTATAAGAAAAATTAGAGGAGGCGGGTAACGCCTGGTGGCGTTCGCGGTCTTCAAAACCGTTGTGGGGCCGGCAAGGTCCCGGGTGGGTTCGATTCCCATGCGCCTCCGCCAAGTTTTTTCTGACGAAAAACAGTATAATGACTGGAAACTCACCATTGGAACTTTCTAACCGCGAATGAACGCGAATTTACGCGAATTAAGAAAAACCAAAAAAATAATCTGTTTTGTATATATTGGTTATATGGTTTTATTCGCGTAGATTCGCGACCATTCGCGGTTAAAATGTTTTTTTTATTTCAAATATTTTGGTTATGCATTTAGAAATTTCAAAAATTCTCAGAAACCTTCCTTCCGTTTCCGACTTCCTTCAAACGGGTTTGGGCTCCGAGCTTATTCAGGAATTCGGCGAGGGTGTCCTCAAACTGGAACTTCGCCAGATCCTCGACGAAATACGTTCTCAGGTTCGGACGGAAAAGAAAGAGGCCGTGCCTGGAGAAGAGGAGATAGGTTCGCGGCTTAGAGAACGTTTGATTCGTCTCACAAAACCACTTGGCCGCAAGGCCATCAACGCCACCGGAATCATCCTGCACACCAACTTGGGCAGGGCGCCATTGTGCGAGGAAGCTATGAGCGCGGTGGCTTCGGCTACGCACTATTCCTTACTTGAAATAGACCTTGAAACTGGAAAGCGGTCTCAACGAGATAAAGGTATTGAACCGCTGATTATGGAACTTACCGGATGCGAGGCCGCCACCGTGGTGAATAACAACGCCGCCGCCACCATGATCATCCTGAATACCCTGTTCAAGGGGAAAGAGGTGATGATCAGCCGGGGACAATTGGTGGAGATCGGCGGAGCCTTTCGTATGCCGGATGTCATGCAAAGCAGCGGGGCCATCATGCGCGAGGTGGGAACCACCAACAGGACGCACCTGGCGGATTATGAAGATGCCTTTACCGACCGTAGTGGCGGTATCATCCATGTTCACAACAGCAATTACCGAATACGCGGTTTTTCCGGGACCCCGGATATCCGGGAACTGTGTGTATTGGGAAAAACACACAATCTTCCAGTGGTGGATGACCTGGGCAGCGGAGCCCTGACTCTCTTGAGCCCATACGGCTTGCCGGATGAACCCCTGGTGCAGGATTCCATCAAAGCTGGTGCGGATGCGGTATGTTTCAGCGGAGACAAGTTAATTGGGGGCGCCCAGGCAGGGATCATTTGCGGGAAAAAGGAGCTTATTCAAAGAATACGCGGGAACCCCTTTGCCAGGATGTTTCGGGTAGACAAAATGACTCTCACAGCTTTACAGGCAACGCTTGTTCATCTGATCAATGGCGATCTGAAAAAAATCCCCTTTTATCAAATGCTTTCCAGGTCCGTGGATGAGTTAGAGGCCCAGGCGCAACAAATCATTCAAGAATCAAAGGGTATTAAAGGGGTTATATTATCACTTGAGGACGGCCTGGCCTTTGTGGGGAGCGGTTCCATCCCGGATGAGGGGATCCCCGGCAAAGTGGTGCGTATCACAGCAGCGCCGGATTCGAAAGAAACATTCTCAGTCGAAGGCAAAGCCCGCCAACTCCGCCATTCCCTGCCCAGCGTTTTTTGCCGGATTAAGGACGATACCCTCCTTTTCGATATGCGAACGGTTCAAAGCGATGAGGTGGAGCTTTTAGTCCATGCGCTAAAAAAGGCGTTTTCCCAATAAAGAACGATTATAATTGGGATTTTTTTAATTTTTACACCTACATGCCACTCACTCCTGTGTTCAAGGAGCAGCTTTGTGGTTCTTTAAAAAATGGGGCTTCTCTGGTATGATTGATCCAATTTTATTCAATAACCAGGACCAGTGATCGATGGGAAAAAAAAAATCTTTTATTGCTTTTTTACTGATTTTCTTTGTGCATGGGTGCGCCAAACCGCCGTCGTCCATCCCTCCAGCGCCATACAAGGAGGCCCCCCCACAATCCGTTAAAAGAATTAAAAGACTGCCCAAACCGTCGCCGGCTTTACGGGTAAGAGTGGTTTTGCCGGAATATAAAAACCCCCGAGATGGCTCGGAAATGGTACTAATCCCCAAAGGTTCTTTTTCTTTATATTTAGGGCAATCCATTAATGGAAAAGTTGCGGGCCAATTGAAGCAGATGGAGTTGGCGAAATTCTATATGGACAAATGGGAAATAACCCAGGAACAATTCGGACTTTTCCTGAAATCCCAGCCACCGGGAAAGAGGCCCGAAGATGTAGGGAACTGTCCGAAATGCCCGATTTCGCATATTTCCTTTACGCTGGCTTCCAGTTATTGCAAATGGGCCGGGAAGCGGCTTCCCAGTGAGGTGGAGTGGTTGGTCGCTGCTCAGGGAATGGAAACCAAACCCTGGCCGTGGGGCGAGAGTTATGAGCCTCAAAGGGCAAATTTCCTTGAGGAAAAAGACGGCTACCCGGGTATTTCTCCTGCAGGCTCTTTTCCATCGGGGGCCAGTTTTTACGGTTCCCACGACATGAGCGGCAACGTCTGGGAGTGGGTTTCTCCACCTTACCTTCCCATTAGCGGAGCTGATAAAAAAATTGATCCGGGTTCTGCCCTTCTCAAAGGGGGGTCCTGGAGAAATCTTCCAGGAAAAATAGACCTTTTTTACCGCCATGTGGTACAAAAAAATCTTGCTTTGGAAAATTTTGGGTTTCGTTGCGCCAAATCGGGTTAAAAACAAAAGTAAACCATGGCCGCCAAGGCAGTCGAACGGCATAAGGTATGCGGGTGATTTAGACCTAACAGGTTCCGCCTAAAGTTGACGCAATATTGCGTGTCAAGGTGTTTTATTTTCATTTTCTATAATGATTTGAGTGTATTGTTTGACTAAAAATGGTGAAAAACCTGTAACTCGAGAAATGAAATCAAGATCTTTGTTAAATTCATA
>JAJDAS010000135.1 GCA_029261755.1 Nitrospinia bacterium | reverse complement strand
TTGCAAAGGGAATCTTTAAATTCCCTTTGCTGAGCCTCTTCGCAAGGATCGCCTGTTTTTGCGTATCAATAAGCAGGTTTTGTTTTTTTCGCATTAAACCGCACCCATAACTTCCATTATTTGTGGCTACGAACTCTGTGGTCCGCGCCAGTCACCCATCCGGTTCAAGGCTTGCGCCCCTGACGGTTACCCGTCCCAGAAAATCATTGGTTCCATGACCGCGTCCAATTGAATGTCACAAACTTGTGGCTTTGAACCAACCCCTAATGGCTCACGGCATGGGCGGATCAAACGAAAAACTTTGCCACCCGCTAAATATTTGAAGGCGCGAACCGGGTTTCCAATCACACCTAGTGGATTGAATACCAACCCCAGCACTGGTTTACCGGTCCGGCCGGAATCATGTCTCTACATTCTCTACCTCATGAATTCAGGATAAAATAACATCCTCGGATTAAATGACGTCTGGTTCTTGATGATATAGTAACAAGCCTTGGCAATCTTATTACTTAAAGCCTTAGTGGCTACAATGTTGCTGGTTTTGGACGCCTTGCGTTGATACCAACTTCGGGCGATTGGCGAATACCTTTTCATGAAGTTCGCCGCCTCCACATAAGCCCAAGCCAAATACCTGTTTCCGTTTTTTTTGTTTCCAGATCCTTTTTTCTTACCGTTGGAAATCCTTGTGGATGATACACAACGGCAATACGAAGAATAGTCGCCAACCTGCTGGAATCGGCTGATATCTCCTGTTTCCAACCATATGGTAATCGCAAGAATTTTGCCAATCCCTGGAACTTCCAATAGTTTTTGAAACGGAGGTTTTAACTTTACCTCTTTCAAAACGGTTGCCTCAATCTCCTTTGCCTTTTTAGTTAAAAATCCTATTACTTCATGGTCGCAACCTGCCGCCATGCTAAGGTGTTCATCCTCCGGGAATAATTCTCCAAAAAATCCATCTTCAACTTTTTTGATTTGATTCCCGTTCATCGGCTTCCCGGTATTTCGATGGACCATCCCACCAAGGCTTAAAAGATGGGCGGTCCGGTGCCGTACAAGCATGATCCTTTTACGCAGTAGGTCTCTTACCGGCCTGATCTCTTTCGGATAAATATAGCCGGTTTTTAATATCCCCAAACGAAGAAGATGCGCCAACCAAAAAGCATCCGATTTGTCATCCGAATATTTCAACCCTGAGTATTGAAGATTTGCAGAAGGATTCGATAGATGGACCTTATACCCCGCATCCATTAATCCGTCCACAAGCCAATACCAATTGTAGGTGGATTCCACCACAACTCCATGAAT
Source organism: Nitrospinia bacterium (assembly GCA_029261755.1). Lineage (GTDB taxonomy): Bacteria > Nitrospinota > Nitrospinia > JACRGO01 > JACRGO01 > JACRGO01. The sequence goes on along the minus strand of JAJDAS010000135.1, from coordinate 18,465 downwards.
CTTAGACTTGTGAGATTTTAATATCTTTAAAATAACCTCCAGATTGTTCTCTACATTTCTCTTAACGATACGGCGATCCTTTGTATCGATCATACCGATGGAACTCTTGTCCGAATGTAAGTCTATCCCAACAAAATACTTCATGATCTCCTCCTTGCAAAAGGTTTATAAGATCTCTATTTTAAACCTAAAACCTCCTTAATGGAGAAGACTTCTAAATGATTATCACACCTTGATTTTTGAATTTAAAGTGCTGGGCAGGCAAAACATCAACCTTATTTTCATGCTCAATTCAATATAGTGCACTTTTTTTGAGAGTTTTGATTTAAAGTTTAAAGGGCCAAGCTTGCAATTAGAATTAAGCGAGACATTCGGGTCAGATCCTGTCACATGGCTAAATATCTTCCATTTTTTATTTTTTAAAAGCAAAACAAAAGCTTTTTTCCTTAGGAAGGCAGGAATTGCAGGAAATTAAAACCTTAAATTAAAGCCTTTTTTTCTTCCTACCCTTCCTGTCTTCCTAAGCGTTTTAAGTATTTTCTTTTGCCTCTTTTCCCTTAGGAAAGCAGGAAAGGCAGGAGGAACCTTTGCAGCCCTTTTTCTTTTCAGGTTTTTCCTGGTTTCCTGTATTCCTAAGCTAAATTATTATTCGTAATTTTTTGGCGTAAACTCCTGCAAGAAAAACTTTCTTAGCTTGGCTTATACACAATACTCAAGGTTGCGAAATGAAACTTTTTGACATATATTGAAACTATTAAAATATTTAAACGGAAGGGGGTTCTCATGGGCTCAGCAGTGAAAATTTCTGATAATTTGGCACATAAAGCTAAACTTAGATCCAAAGTTGAGAAACGTTCTTTTGCGGGCCAGATTGAATATTGGGCAAGCATTGGAGAAATTGTGGAGGAAAATCCTGACCTGCCTTTTGCATTTATCAAAAACATTCTAATCGGAAAGGAACAAGCTCAAAGTGGTTTGCTTACTCCCTATGTTTTTGGGGAGGGGGATTAAAAATTGAATATTCAGGTTTTACAAACCCCTTTATTTGAACGACAAAAGAAAAAGCTTAAAAAAAAACAAATTAAAGACTTAGATCAAGCTATTAAAGCAATAATAAAAAATCCGAAAATTGGAGAAAAAAAGACAGGAGATTTAGGCAGTACATGGGTTTACAAATTCAGAATGGTAAATCAAATTTATCTTTTAGCATATGAATGGAACCAACCATCAAGAATTCTAATTGCCATAGGGGTTCATGAAAATTTTTATCGAAATTTAAAAAAATATAAAGGAAAAGATTTAAATTAAATCACGCTAATCAAAGGCGCAAGTTAAAGAAAAGCGGGCTTACCTTCCGGCTACTTGACAAAATATTTTCCACTTTTTCCGCAAGCTTTTGTCAACTTGAAAGCCAGTCTTTAAACCGGGCCAAAACCTTCCTCACGGCTATCCCGCTTATTCCGCTAGAATGCGGCAATCATTCCTTTGCCTGTGAGAATAAGGAAGGTTTCTTCGGAGTGGCAACACGGTTGCCACACTCCAAAAAAAGAAGTCAGGGGGGCTCTTGGTGGCTGTTCAGATATGTGGCCTTTGAATAAGGTATTTTATTTTTTTTAAGAGCAAAACCTAAAGCTTTTTTCACTTAGGAAGACAGGAAATGCAGGAAATTAAAACCTTAAGGAATTAAAGCCTTTTTTTTCTTCCTGCCCTTCCTGCCTTCCTAAGCGTTTTATGCGTATATCTGCGCAAATCTGCGTCCCATTTTTTAACTACACCCGCGCATTACTCCACATGCACCTGCTTCGCCCCCCAGATTTCCTCGGCATATTGCTTAATGGTTCGGTCGCTGGAAAATTTCCCCATGCTGGCGGTGTTCAGGATGGACATCTTGGTCCAGTGGGCCTGATCCTGAAAGGCGGCAGACACACGTTCCTGGCATTCAATGTAAGATCCATAATCGGCCAAGAGCATGAAGGTGTCGCCATGTTCCAGGAGGGAATCCACAATGGGCTGAAACAAGGATGGATCAAAAGGTGAAAAGTATCCATACGCTATCATATTGAGGGCCTTCTGCAGTTCGGGATTTTCATCATAATAATCACGAGGGCGATAACCCCTTTCCTTAAGTTCCACCACTTCCTGCGCCTTAAGGCCGAAGATGAAAATATTTTCATCCCCCACCTCTTCGCCAATTTCTATATTGGCCCCGTCCAGGGTTCCTATCGTCATTGCCCCATTTAATGCAAACTTCATATTTCCGGTGCCCGATGCTTCCATTCCGGCGGTGGATATCTGTTCGGAAAGGTCCGCCGCCGGGATGATCTTTTCCGCCATGGAGACCCTGTAGTTAGCAAGAAAGACCACTTTCAGCCTGTTCCCCACATCTTTATCGTTGTTGATGGTATCCGCCACGGAGTTGATGAGCTTGATGATTAATTTGGCCATCCAGTACCCCGGAGCTGCTTTGCCTCCGAAAATAACCGTCCTGGGGGTAAAGTTTTTCCCTGGATCGGCCTTTATCCTGTTATAAAGCGTTACCACATGCAGGACATTCAGCAGTTGGCGTTTGTACTCATGCATTCGTTTTACCTGGACATCAAACATGGACCCGGTGTGGACTTCAATCCCGTTTCTTTTCTGAATAAATTGGGAAAGGCGTTCCTTATTTTTTTGTTTTGCTGCTCGCCAGTCTGTGAGAAAATCCGGCTCCCCGGCCAGGGGAATCAGTTTTTTCAATTCATCCAGGTTGGTTACCCATCCTTCACCGATTTGTTTGGTTATTAAATCAGCCAGGCCCGGATTGCATTTTTTCAGCCACCTGCGCGGAGTAATGCCATTGGTTTTGTTGTTAAAACGGCCCGGGAAAATTTCATGGAAATCCTTGAAGACATTGGTTTGTAACAAGTCGCTATGAAGTTGCGAGACCCCATTCACCGAATGGGAACCAATAATGGCCAAGTGAGCCATCCTGACCATTTTCTCTTCTCCCTCTTCAATGAGGGAAACCCTGCCGATCTTCTCCAGGTCTCCAGGGCTCGATCTGGCAACCTGTTGAAGAAACCTGTGGTTGATTTCATAAATAATTTGGAGATGTCTTGGCAGGAGGCGGCCCAACAGAGAAACCGGCCATTTTTCCAGAGCCTCCGGGAGGAGGGTGTGATTGGTGTAGGCAAAGGTATCCATGGTGACCTGCCAAGCTTTGTCCCAGTCCACACCTTCGTTATCCACCAGTATCCGCATGAACTCCGGGATGGCGAGGGCCGGGTGGGTATCATTCAAATGAATGGCAATTTTCTTGGGGAAATTATCAAAATCGATTCTGAGTTTCGTGAACCGCCTGAGAATGTCCTGGAGCGTTGCGGCTACAAAGAAATATTGTTGTTTTAGGCGGAGTTCCCTGCCTTCCTCCATGTGGTCGCTGGGGTAGAGGACCTTGGAAATTGATTCGGACATCATTTTGTTTTCCACGGCCTGGATATATTCTCCTTCATTGAAAAATTTGAGATCAAATTCCTCCGTGGAGCGGGCGGCCCAGAGTCTCATATTGATCACATGGTTGTTCATATATCCGGGGACGGGGGTATCGCAAGCAACGGCCATTACATCTTCCGTGTCCACCCATTCATTCTTCAAAACCCCATCCTGGGTGGTGATTTGGTTGACCTTCCCATAAAACTGAACGGGATAAAGATATTCCGGGCGCACGAATTCCCAGGGGTTCCCGTAGCGGAGCCAGTTGTCGGGTATTTCAACCTGGGCACCTCCTTCTATTCTTTGGTGGAAGATTCCATATTCATAATGGATTCCATAGCCATAGGAAGGAATCTCCAGGGTGGCCAGGGAGTCGAGAAAGCAGGCGGCCAAACGTCCCAACCCTCCATTTCCCAGGCCCGCGTCCCATTCAATCTCCCGAATTTCCTCCAGATCATGGCCCAGTTCATGGAGGGCCTGGTAACACTTTTCAAAGAGACCCATATTGATGAGGCTATTCCCCAGGGTTCTGCCGGTAAGAAATTCCAGGGAAAGGTAATATACCCGTTTGGCGTCCATGTTGTAATAAGTGTCCTGGGTCTTAATCCATCTCTTGATGAGGTCATCTCGAATGGCGTAGGCCACGGCATTATAAACATCGTATTTCGAGGCGCGGGTGGGGTCTTTTGCCAGGGTGGAAAGGATATGGCCTTTGATCAGTTTTTTGAGCGATTCTACCCCATTCTCTTCCATCCCCATTTCCTTCTCTTCGCAAACGGGTTCTTTTTTCATTTGATCCATAATCTCTCCTTTCGCCGTCATTGATAAAGCGTCATTAAAGGTGATTTGCAATTAATAGAAATGACCGGACAATAGTTTCCCGGAAAGCTGTTCAACAATTGTAGCTGTTCACATTGATTTTAAAAGTTCCAATTTCCAATCAAAGGCCAGGCTTAAAATAAGTTAGCGCTTTTCTCCCCCGACCTGCGTCAAAACTCATCATAGGCGATCATATCTTTCTCCACACCCAGATTCCAGAGTGTCTGGTTAACAGCGTTGATCATCATGGGTGGTCCGCACATATAGTATTCGATTTCTTCCGGCGCTTCATGATCCTTCAAGTAGTTATCGTTCAAAACCTGGTGGATGAAACCGGTATAACCGTCCCACTGGTCCTCTTCCATAGGCTCGCTGAGAGCTACGTTATATTGAAAATTGGGAAAATCCTTGGCAAGGGCTTGGAATTCATCATCGTAGAACATCTCCCTTTTGCTCCTGGCTCCGTACCAATAACTTACCTTTCTTTTAGTTTTTAGAGTTCTGAAAAGGTGGAAGATGTGGCTTCGGATGGGGGCCATGCCTGCTCCACCGCCGATATAAACCATTTCCCGGTCAGTATCTTTAATGAAGAACTCACCGTATGGCCCACTGATGCTTACGGTGTCGCCCGGTTTTAGGTTGAAGATATAAGAAGAGCCCACCCCTGGAGGCACCTGGCCAAAAAGCCGAGGCGGAGGTGTGGCGATTCGCACATTGAGCATGACGATCCCTTTCTCCGCAGGGTAGCAGGCCATGGAGTATCCCCGAAAAACGGGTTCCTCATTTTTCGCCTTCAGGTCCCACACTTTGAATTTGTCCCAATCGGGATGATATTCGGGATCGATGTCAAAATCGCTATAACGAATCTCTTGATAAGACGGGATGTCAATTTGGATGTAACCACCGGATTTAAAATCCAGGCTCATCCCCGGTGGAAGCTCCAGGACCAAGCCTTTGATGAAAGTGGCCAAGCTTTCATTGCTTTTCACCCGGCATTGGAATTTTTGAATTTCAAATATCTCGGCGGGCAGCTTCAGACTTAGATTGTTTCTTACCTTGAGCTGGCAGGCCAGCCGCCAATGGTTCCTGGCGAGCAGTGGCGTTATGTGGCTCTTTTCGGTGGGTAAAATGTTCCCGCCTCCTTCCAGCACCTGGCATTTGCACATGGCGCAGGTACCGCCTCCTCCACAAGCGCTGGGGAGATATATCTCTTTGCCGGAAAGGGTTTTAAGCAGGGTGCTTCCCGCAGGGACGGTGAGAGACTTGGCTTCATCATCGTTGATGGAGATGAGGCAATCTTCCTTATTGACCAGTTTGGTTTCGGCCCAAATCAGGATCAGGCTAAGGATTACGATGATGCCCGTAAAAACAATTGTGCTGGTTGTGATGAATAAAATCATGATTTAAAAAAACGAACAAGAGATATTTGAATTTTTACCACGAAGGCACAAAGACACAAAAAACCAAAAGCCTTTTAGGCACTAATTTTCACTAATCTCCACTAATTTTTTATTTCTTAATTCGTGCTATTCGTGGTTCAACAAATCCGGTGAATCACAACTGAATTCCCGAAAAAGACATAAAAACAATGGCCATGAGGCCGGTCATGAGCATGGCAATCCCTAGCCCCCTTAAGGCGTGGGGGATATTGGAATAGCGTAATTTTTGTCTGATGGCTGCTAATGCCGTTATGGCCAGGAAAAAACCAAAACCGGAACTGATCCCAAAAACCACCGTCTCTCCAAAAGCGTATTCCCGTTCCACCATAAAAAGGGATGTACCGAGAATGGCGCAGTTCACCGCGATGAGGGGCAAAAATATTCCTAAAGAGGTATAAAGCGCCGGGCTATATTTATCCACCACCATTTCCACCACCTGCACCATGGCCGCGATTACCGCGATGAAGGTGATAAACTCCAGGTAACTCAGATCAAGTTCCGGGAATCCCGCCCAGGCTAAAGCTCCGGGTTGAAGAAGATATTGATAAATAGCCCAGTTCACAGGCGCAGTGATGCTAAGGACAAAAATCACAGCCAGGCCAAGACCGAAGGCGGTTTCGATCTTTTTGGAGATGGCCAAAAAGGAACACATCCCAAGGAAATATGCCAGGACAATGTTTTCCGAGAAGGCCGCCTTTACCGCCAATGAAAGGTAATGTTCCATGGATTAACTCTCCTCTCGATAACCGGAAAGGGCGCGTTGCGCCCAAACCAGCAATCCCAGAATGATGAAGGCGCCGGGAGCCAAAACCATCAGGCCCATATCCATATAGCCTGCTTCGTAAAAAGCGTCGGGAACCACTTGAAATCCAAACAGGGTCCCGGAGCCCAAAAGTTCTCTGATGAAGGCCACCACGCATAACACGCTTCCATATCCCAAACCGTTTCCAAGCCCGTCGATGAAGCTGGGCCAGGGTCGATTCTGCATGGCGAATCCCTCTGCCCGGCCCAAGATAATGCAGTTGGTAATGATGAGTCCCACGAAAATGCTGAGTTTCTTGCTGATGTCGAAGAGATATGCCTTCAGACATTCATCCGCCAAAATCACCAGGGTTGCCACAATGGTCAATTGAACGATGATCCTGATTCTCACCGGAATCCATTTTCTTAAAAAGGAAATGAGCAGATTGCTGAAACTCAGTACAAAGATCACCGCCCCTGCCATCACCATGGCCACATTGAGTTGGACAGTCACCGCCAGGGCCGAGCAGATCCCAAGGATCTGGAAGGTAATGGGGTTTTTCTCCCAGACTGATTCGGAGATAGATTTTAACTCTTTACATTTTTTCATAGTTCGTTAGTTCTTAACCGCGAATGTATAAAAAAACAAACACTTTTTAACCACTAATTACACTAATTGCACTAATTTTTTTTATTCGTGGAATTCGTGAAATTAATGGTTTATCCCTGGTTTTGACACTGACGCTGGCTCCATTGTCCCTCGGTAACAGACGTGGTAAACAGCCAATACTCTATCCGAGGGCTGAGGAGCCATGATGCGAAAAATTCATCACTCCATTACTCCATTACTCCGTTCTGCTACTCTTTTCTGACTCTTCGCAAATACGGTTCATAACCCTTTAGATCTTCTGCTATGAACCGATTGATCCCATTGGTTGTTAGAGTTGCCCCGCTGATGCCATCTACATAGTAGTCTGGCTCCTTCGCGTACTTGGATTGGGCCACTTTCCCTTTGACTACTTGCGTGGGGACAAGATTACCATTGCCGTCGAAAATCATTTTCCCTGACCACTGGCTTGTGAACCAATCCTTTTCGATCTCTCCTCCCAAGCCGGGAGTTTCTCCATGGTCGAAAAAAGCTACTCCCGAAACAGTACCTGCGTCCTCACCTAAAGCCAGGTAACCCTTGATGGTGGACCAAAGTCCTTTGCCTTCCACATACAGTACATAGGCCACGGGTTGGCCGTCTTTTACTCGGGTATAAATGGGGTGAAATCCCCTTTCCTTCAAAGCTTTGGCATCATTGGGAGAAACGTCTTTGACTTCGTTTCCTTCCTTATCGATAACCGTTCCCCGGATATTTTCGGTGTACAGGGCTTCCAACTCTTCAGTAGTTAAGTCCATTTCCGAACTGTATAACTGCACCACTTTCAAAATATTCTTCTTTATATTCAGTTGGCGATTTCTCTCCTGGCGTTCTTTCAAGCCACTGGAGGCCAATGCCAGCAAAGTACTGCACACCACACAGATCAAGACCGAAAATTTTAAGATTTGCAGGCTATCCTTCATAGCGAGCCTTCCTTCTTCTGACATTAGCCTGAATAACCAGGTAATCAATGAGCGGAGCAAACACATTCATGAACAAAATGGCCAGCATGGTCCCTTCCACATAAGCCGGATTTACAATCCTGATAATTCCCACCAATACGCCTATCATTGCGCCGTAAATCCATCGCCCCGTATTGGTATTGGCAGCGCTTACAGGATCCGTTGCCATAAAGACCAACCCAAAGGCGAACCCTCCCAAAACCAGGTGCCAATGGGCGGGCAAACTCATAAGTGCCACTCTTTCTTCCCCGGCAAAGAGATTAAAAAGCAAAGAAACGCCCACCAGCCCCAAGACCATGGAAAACATGATCCGCCAATTTCCCAACCTGGTGGCAAACAACAAGATCGCTCCCATGGCAATGGCGAGTAATGAAGTTTCGCCGATGGAGCCCGGCGTTAAGCCCATGACCTGGTCCCACCAAGAAATTCCATGCGAGGCAAGAAGTTCCACTGCTTGTCCGCCCACTTGTCCTGCAGCAATAATTGCCAAAGGCGTGGCTTGGGTTAGTGCGTCCACATGAACACTATCAAAAGCCGCCATCCATGGAAGGAGGCTGGTGAGAAAGTTGTTCTCGGTAAAGGTCCAAACCGCATCCCCGGATATGGTGGATGGATAGGCGAAGAAGATAAAGGCCCTGCCCAGAAGGGCTGGGTTTAGAATGTTCATGCCGGTGCCACCGAAGACCTCTTTGCCGATGACCACGCCGAAGCTGACTCCTAAAGCCACTTGCCATAGGGGTATGGTGGGGGGGAGTGTGAGAGGTAGCAGGATGCCGGTGACCAGAAAGCCTTCGTTGATCTCATGCTTTCGCACCACTGCAAAAAGCACTTCCCATGCGCCGCCCACGGCATAGCTCACAAGAATGATGGGCAGAATAATGGTAAAACCGGTAAGAAGGCATGTCCCGAAACTTGCCGCGACGCCTTGTGCCTTGAAAGCCTGGTAACCCACATTGTAAGCGCCAAAAAACACGCAGGGTAGCAAGGCGATAACCACAGTGATCATGATGCGTTTGAAATCTGCGGGATCCCGAACGTGGGGAGCAGAGGTAGTGCAATCGTCAGGGGTAAACAGGAAGGTGTCCTTGGCTTCATATATGGGGTAGAATTTCTCCCATTTGCCTCCCTTCTCGAAATGGGGGCGAGCCTTTTTCATTAAGTCTGCGAGTATTTTCATGATGTTGATTCAAATTTCAAAAAAATAACTTAGCCCACGAAATACACGAAAAAATCTTTACCTTTTTCTTGGTTTTTATCTTTTCTCTGTGCTCTCCGTGCCCTCTGTGGTGAAATTTTTTTTGCTTTTGATTTTAAAGGCTTTAAAAAAAACCTTCCTTCTTCGATGTTCGATGTTGGACGTTCTATGTTCAACGTTAAGCTTTTAAAATTCACCCTTCCTTCTCATGCCTATCCAGCCCTTTCCGAAGGATCTCGCCATAATTCATCTTGGAGGGATCCACATAGGTAATCAGGGCCAAATCCTCTTCCGTACATTCCAACAAGCCCAGGCTCTCGGCCTCTTCCAGGTCTCCCACCAAGATGGATTTGATGAGAAAGGTGGGATAGATATCCAGCGGGGTCAACTCTTCATGGCATCCTATGGGCAGAACGGCACGGGGGCCGCTATGAATCATGGTCCCGAAAGGAAAAAGTTTTCTTTTGAAATGGCCTCCAAAGAGGGGGAACCAACTAAAGGTGTCCATTTGTGGCATCAACCAGCCTAAAAATTTACGTTCCCGGTTGTGCGGAAGAACCGTCAGGCTAGTGGTAGATAGGCCTAAAAAATCATCCTGGGCCTCTTCCTGGCCAGTGAGAATAGTTCCCGAAATGTAGCGGGTCAGTGAGGCATCGGTGGTCTCACCCACAATGGGCAAAAGTGGCGCGCCCGCCCTGGTTGTGGCATAGCAAGGTTCTTTGACTCCCGGCCCCACCACAGCAACGAGTCTTTCCGTAGGAAATCGGCCGGTAAGGAAAAGTTCACCTATCAAAGCCACTTCCACAGCCCCGAGATGCCAGACCATATCCCCTTTTCGGAAAGGCTCAATAGTTTGAATGTGAGTGCTAACTAGACCGGCGGGATGGGGACCTGAAAACCTGCGAACCTCCACCCTCTTGGCTTCGGTAAGGGCGGGGAGGGAGCAATCCCCGGCAATGCACAGGTAAGTGGCTCCTTCGGTTAATTTGGCAATGAGGGTAAGCCCTGCTTGAAGGGCCTCATCTTTTCCCTTCAAGAGGAACTCAGGGTCGGCGGCTAGCGGTTCCGTATTCATTCCCGAAACAAAAATGGAACGGGGCGTAACATCCGGGTTGGCTATCTTCCCATAAGGCCGTTGTTTGAGAAGAGGCCAGAGTCCGCCAGCAAGGATTTGCTTGATAATGGTTTCTCGTGACAGAGAAGAAAGTTCCTGGGGTTTCCAGGAGGGGTAGGATTCGTACTGCTCCTTTTCATCCAATTCCACGGAGATGATTTCGAGCTTTCGACGTTCTCCACGTATGATGGCGGCCACTTTTCCCCCACCGGGGGAGACAAGCCGGATGGCGGCATTTTTCTTATCCTCCACCAGTGGAGTTCCAATGGAAACGGGGTCCCCTTGCTTCACCAGCAATTTGGGGCGGAACCCTGGGAAGTCCGGGGGTTTCACGGCCACCATCAAGGGCTGGTCGCTCCCTTCGCGGATCTTTTTTTCCGCTTTTCCGACGATGGGAATGTCAAAGCCTTTGGTGACCCTGGTTACCTTATTTTCATGGGAGACGTTTTTTTCTTCCAATCTTTTTAGCTCTCGTCAGATTTGTCTTCCGGAGAACAACAGGATTTACCTTCATCTTTTTCTTCGGATCCGCAGCAGCCTTTGGAACTTTTCCTGGAAGCAAAAGCCCACAAAGCCAGGAGCGCAAAGGTGGAACCAAAAACCAGTATGGGAATCAGAACATCCATGATTCATACTTCAAGTTGAGGTTGATAAGAATGGTTTTTTCGGGAAAAGATACATTCTGCGTCAAAAACTATAATAAATATAACTTTTTTCAAGGATGTAGGCAAATAAAAAGCAAGGTAACACTTGAGCTATTTGAAAAATGTTAAACTTTGCTCAAGAAACCGCCCGAATGAACGCTATCCAACAAGTGGAATGTTGGAACAGTGAAAAGATGGAAAGAGCAAAACCCTTCCGTGTCTTTCCGTGTATTCCGTGGGATAGGTACTGATGAGCTCTCTTTCATTGAAATCATTGGGATAAAAACGATACTATAGCTATGGTCCTTGATAACTAAGGGCCTGGAAATCCTGCCCAAAATCCGGCCTCTTCCTTCTTTCTTTATTAATTAGTAAAAAAATGTCCTACTGGTTTTCAAGAAAAAAAAACCCCGTTGCCGAAGATTCGGTAAAAAAACTGATTCCCAATGGAATATGGCTCAAATGCGAAAAATGCAAGGAAATAATTTACAAAGCGGAACTCGTGAAATATCTGATGGTGTGCCCGAAATGCGATCACCATTATCGCCTTTCCGCCAGGGAAAGAATCGATATGCTGGTGAATCCGGGCTCATTCGAGGAATACGATGCTCAACTTACTTCCAAAGACCCGTTAAAATTCAGGGATTCAAAAAAATACAAAGACCGTCTCAAATCAGCTATAAAAAATAGCAATCAGAATGAAGCGGTGGTTTCCGGCATGGCGGTAATCTCCCACTTCCCGGTACAAATCACGGTTTTTGATTTCCGCTTTATGGGTGGGAGTATGGGGTCGTGCGTTGGTGAAAAAATAACCCGTTGCTTCGAAAGGGGCATTTCGGAAAAGGAGCCGGTGATCATTATTTCGTGCTCGGGCGGCGCCAGGATGCAGGAAGGAATGTTTTCCTTGATGCAAATGGCGAAAACCTCGGCCGCCATAGCAAGACTTGGCGAAGCAGGAATCCCTTATATCTCTATTCTGACCGATCCTACCATGGGAGGAGTAACCGCCAGCTTATCCATGCTTGGGGATGTTATCATAGCGGAGCCAGGTGCACTTATCGGTTTTGCCGGCCCGAGAGTGATTGAGCAAACTATACGCCAAAAATTACCGGATGGTTTTCAGAGAGCCGAGTTCCTCAAACAGCATGGTTTGGTGGATGAAGTGATCCATAGAAAAGACTTGAAAGAAAAAATCACCCTGATGCTTAGTTTTTTCGGACTTGGTGCGAAGAAACCCGAAGAGAAAAAAGAAGAAAGCTTGCTTTAAGGCAGTGCGCGATATTTAGTTATTACTCAGGTGCACGGTTCAAGAGTTAAAAGTTTTAACCTTGAACTCTGAACCGTGAACCTTTTTAACCTAGCTTTTTGTTACCCTCCAAGGCCGTATTTCCGGCTACCCCAAAGTTCTTTTAATCCAATAGCCCTCAACTTTCCTAAATTTTCATTAAATATGAAGCGTTTGTTCCAAAAAACCTGTACTTCCTGCTTGCTCCTTGCCCTGGTGGTTATTTTTTCTTATGGGGCCTATCTATTCATTTCAGCAGCGCTTGATCCCGATAGCTACAAGGAAGAGATTGCCAAGCAAATTGAAACCGCCATTGGCCGAAAGGTTTATGTTGGGAAAGCCTCCGTAAAGTTTTCGAAAGGAATAGGAATCAATCTATCCCCTGTAACGATTTTGGAGGAAGGAGGCCAAAAAGAAATTTTTCACGCGGATTCCATTACCACTCTGGTGAAAATAGCTCCCTTGCTAAAAAGAGAAATTCAAATAAAAAAGGTTGTTTTGAATCAACCTGTTTTTCATGTTCGATTGCCTTCTTTGAAAGAGGATTTGTCAACTAAAGATGACGAGACGGCAGGAGAGGCTGCCAAAGCTACAAATACTGTCCACAAAGTGGAACCCCTGCCCGGTGGCGATAAAAAAGATTACTGGAGCCAAATCATGCATATTGCCGGCGGGGCCTCGAAGTTTTACATCCATAACGGGATAGTAAAAATAGAGGATGAGGGAAAAAGTCCAATAAGCCGGATAACCGAATCCATCGGTTTTAACCTCTCCGTAACAAAAAGACCCAAGGCAAATGTTCTTTATAACTTTGAGTTGGATACCATTCTGAAGTACCGCAATAACGGCAATGGAACTATACGCCTGAAAGGAGGGCTCACCCATATCCCCAAGGATTTGGATTTTAGAAAATTCGGGTTTTTTGGAGAAGTCAGCGCGAAAAATATTCCACAGGAAGTGGCTTCATTTGTAGAAAACCCAATTAGTGAAATATCTAAAAACCTTCCGGTAAGGTTCGGCTTGGAGGCCTCCTTCAAAGGATCGCCTTCATCCGAAATAGCGTCGGATGGAATCATTCGCCTCACTCCTTCACCAGGCATCTACTCCAAGGGGTCTGCCAATGTCCATTCCGCCAATTTGCAGTATTCCGCCCTTTACGAAAATCATTCCATTTACCTAAAAAAGTTTAATCTTGATTTTGACGGAATCAAAGCAAACGGGGAAATTGCACTGGAAAAACTAAATGAAACCGATCCATTCCTGAACCTGGATTTGGCCATAGAGCCCCTTCAAATTTCTTCATTAAAAAAGAATATTTACCTGAAAAATTTGTCGGGGAAGGCGCTGGATGTCATTGGCAACCATTTAAAAAAAGGTAAAGTCCACTTAGAATCCATTGCCTACCAAGGGCTTTGGAGTGCGGTGAGGGATGTTAAATTCAATGAGATGCAGGATGCGGTAAACCTCCGGTTTTCACTTATTGATGTGGAAGGCAAGGTTCGGGGGCGGAATGGACCTGTAGCTTTTAGAAAGGGGAACGGGCAATTTGTTTCCGCAGGGAATAGCTTGAATTTTGAGGATGTCTCATTTCAGTTGATGGGAAACCATTTTTCTAAACTGTTTGGGAAGTTTACCAACTCCGAAATCCCAATACTCGAGGATATTAGTTTGGAGTCGGAACTGAATCTGGAAAAACTGGCCCCTCTATTAAAGAGTTTCTTCCCTTTGGAAAAAAATGCCCACTTGAGTCATTTGGAAAATATGAAAGGCTCTGCCCATGCGGCTTTGAACTTCTCTTTGCCAACGGATGACCTCTCGCGTTTGCAATACTCAGGAAACGTGTCAGCCAAAAATGTGTCTTATATTCAAACAAACTTTAAAGAACCATTTACCCAAATAAACGGCAAAATGAAGTTTTCCTCTCAACACAAAGATCAGGTTACGGGCAAAGGGGAGAAAAAAAACAAAAATGAAAAAAAACAGAATGGGATTTTCCTGGACTTTGAAGAAATTTCAGCTTCCTATCGTGGGAGTCAACTGCACAACCTTCAAGGGTCCTTCCAAAAAGGGAATGGGGAGAAAGGGGCTTTATCCCTGTCGATGAAAGGTTTGGTGGACCTGAGTGACTTTGCAGAACCCATCGCCATGTTTGTGCCGAACCCGCATCGTATCCTGAGAGATTTTAAAAACGTCCGTGGAAAGGCGGAGCTTGATATGAAAATCCATGGGGAAATAGGCGATCTATCGCCCTCCGGTAGCCTGAGACTGGTTAATGCTTCTTTGGAACCGGCATCCTTGGAAGCACCCCTGAACCGGTTAAACGGACAGGTGAACTTCTCACCAAAGTCTTTATCCATGGAAGATCTGAAAGGAGAATTGGATGAATCCGAATTTTCCCTATCAGGCAAGGTAGACCATTATTTGGATGGAACTCCCGAATTCGATCTCAATCTCTATTTAAAAGGGGATTGGGACTCAATGAAAAAACTGATGCGCATTCATGCTGGAGAAAAGTATTCCATGATGCAAGATCTTTCCCTTGCCGGCATGTTCAAAGGAAAGTCCAAGCTGAAAGGAACAACGGGAAAGATACACTTTTATACTTCCCTTGATTTAACGGACACGGATATTCAATATCTTAACAAATTCAAAAAAGGAAAGGGAAAACGTTGTAACATCTCCATTGCCGGTTCTTATAGGGGGGATAAGCCTATCCATATAGAGAAATATGAGTTTGCTTACCAAGATGACCGTGTGTCCGGGGAAAATTCTTTTGTCGATTATAAAAATAAGAAATATCAAATCAACTTGAATACCGAACGATTCCAAATTGCCGGGCTTTTGGACCTTTTCAATACCCCTTACGACGCCACGCTTACAGGCTCCGTTGGCGCTGAAGGAACTTTACGCAATCCTAGAAGCAAGCGAGGGCGACCCCATTTTCATGGCAAAATAAAACTTGACCGATTTGGGTATCACTTTAAGATCTTGCCCACACCCTTTAAAGAAACTAATGGGCGGTTCTTCGTTTCGGGAGAGAAATGCAAAATAAAATCTTTAGCAATAAGATATGGCGATTCGGAGGTGTTTTTAAGAGGAAACTATGAAGGCTTTGAAGAACCCAGGTACGACCTATACCTGGATTCTCCACGTTTCCAAATGGACGAAATCCTCCCAATGGACCCCATTACCATTCTTTGGCTTAGGGAATTTCTCAGTAGCTCGGAACTTTTTAGAAAAACGGACGCCACCATTCACATTAATGTCCAGGATGGCGATTTCAAATTTTCAAGGTGGAAAGATCTGAGAGGACTACTGACCATAAGAAACAAGGAGTTCTATCTATCCGATGCCGTAGCAAGCCTTCCGGGAGAGGTGTTGCATGGATCCGGGCACATTGGTTTTCTTTCGGACAAAGGAATGGATTTTTTATTGAACATAGACGTGAAATCCACCTCGGCGGAAAAAATAATGTATGTCATAGGTGAGGGTTTTGATAAGAGCCTCGGCGGAAAACTTTCTCTATCTTTTTCTCTTGGCAGCGAAGGGTACACTTGGGATGAGGTAAGGAATGGGTTTTATGGCAACCTTGCTTTGCAGGTGAAAGACGGTTACTACTATAAAAACAGGCTGCTGAACGGGCTTGACAGTGTGATCAACTATGGAGATCCTTATGAAAAAAGAGAGTCTGGAGAACGGATGGATTTTTCTCAACTGGGCGGAGAGTTTGACTTTCATAAAGGGACCGCTTTCACCAAAAACTACACCATCCTTACGAAAACACGAAACACTTCCATGACCGGCAAGCTTTTTCTTGGAAACTATAAGCTGGATCTTTCCATTGGTGTAGCTCCTTGGGCAGAGGCGGACAAAATCGTTTCCCAAATTCCCTTGGTTGGATCTATTCTAACCGGCGGGGATGACAAAAGCCTTCTCATCAGTTACTACAAGATTGAAGGCGATATGTCCGACCCCCAAATAAAAGCAATGCCGTTAAAGTCCATCGGAAAAAAATTCGAAGGAATTTTTAAAGGGATATTTACCGCACCGCAAGATCTTACGGATTTGTTTGTGCCGGAGAAAAAAGCAGCGAAGTAGTAACTGAAATAAAGTAAAATTATTTTGATTTAATTTGTATAATTTGTACTCTTGGGTTTTGCTTTTTCAAGCAAAAGATAATTTCTCAGAACCATTGCGTACTATCTAACATTAGGAAAATGAACTTGCCTTTAACAAAAAAAAATATATTGCTGGGTGTTACAGGGGGCATTGCCGCTTATAAATCGGCCGAGCTTGTCCGTGGATTGATAAAAAAAAATGCGGTGGTACGTGTGGCTATGACGGAAAGCGCCGCTCGATTCGTAACGCCGCTAACCTTTGAAGTCCTTTCTCAAAACCGTGTTTACATGGACATGTGGGAAGGTGATCCCAAGGAAATAGACCATGTGACAGTGGCCGGTGAATCGGATGTCTTCATCATAGCACCCGCCACTGCGAACACTATTGGGAAAATCTCCCACGGATTGGCCGATAACCTCCTCACCAATCTATTCCTGGCTTTCAAAGGGCCGGTAATGATCTGTCCTTCCATGAATTCCAATATGTACCTTAATCCCGCAGTTCAGGAAAATCTTCAGATATTACGCGAAAGAAACACTCATTTGATGGAGCCTGATTTCGGAGAACTCGCCTGCGGGGACGAAGGCATTGGGAGAATGCCCGATCCCGACAACATCATTCAGGCGTTGGAGTGTCTTCTCAAAAAAACCGGGGAATTGTCCGGCAAAAAGGTGATGATCACTGCAGGTCCAACCAGAGAGTTTTCAGATCCTGTAAGATTCCTCTCCAACCCGTCTTCGGGGAAAATGGGTTACGCCCTTGCCGAAGCGGCTGTAGCCAGGGGAGCGGAGGTGACCCTGATCTCCGGCCCGTCTCAACTCCCGAAACCAGCCGGATCGCAAGTGATTCATACCGTTTCAGCGGACGAGATGAATCACGCAGTCATCGACCATATAGAGGGAATGGACATCGCCATTATGGCTGCCGCAGTCTCCGACTATAAACCGGCTTCCTGTCAACATGAAAAAATTAAAAAAAACCGGGAAAAACTTTCCATGGATTTGGAGTTGACCCCCGATATTCTGGATGGATTGGGAAAAAGGAATAATGGCCTTTTTCTGGTGGGTTTTGCCGCCGAAACTGGTGACCTTATAGAAAATATGAAGGACAAGATGCTTCGGAAAAATTGTTCGCTGATGGTGGGCAATCTGGTAAATTCCTCCCATGGCGGTTTTGGAAGCGACAACAATGAGATCGTCATCATGGGGCGCGGGAACGGACAAGTGGATAAACTTCCTAGGATGACCAAACGGCAGGCAGCGGAAAAAATCTTTGACAGAATCGTCGAGGAAATTAAACAATGATCAAATCTTACAAAGGAGTCATTCCCAAAATCCATTCCACCGTTTTCCTCGAAGACTCTGCCCAGGTGGTGGGAGATGTGGAAGTTGGAGAAGACTCCAGCATCTGGTTCAACACGGTGGTGCGTGGAGACGTCAATACCATTCGTATTGGAAAACGCACCAACATTCAGGACGGTTCTCTTGTCCACGTAACCAACGGCAAATACTCAACCACTATAGAAGATGAAGTTTCCATTGCCCATGGAGTTATTTTGCATGGATGCCACATCAAATCACGTTGCCTGATTGGTATGGGCGCCATCATACTGGACAATGCCGTGGTGGGAGAAGATTCAATCGTAGCTGCCGGTTCCGTGGTGGCGGAAAGCACGGTGATAGAGTCCGGTTGGCTTGCCCTCGGCACCCCGGCCAAGCCAAAACGTAGGCTGAAACAAGAGGAAATAGAATGGATCAGGCGCACGGCCAGGAATTACATCGACTACAAAAACACTTACCTGGAAGAACAAAGTCTAGGGAAAAAGTAAAAAAATAGTAACTATTCAGGCTGAGGCTGAGGAAAGAAAAAAAGCTTGAAGCAAGAAGGCTTAAGGAATAGCTCAAGAATAACTTCGCCATTTTGGAATTAGAAATTTTATACTTGATCTTTTGAAAACAAAGATCCCGACAATCTCCTTCAGCTAATATGCCTATAAAAACAATGAGTTAGGCTAAGTTTCGGCAGACTTG
>JAJDAS010000134.1 GCA_029261755.1 Nitrospinia bacterium | reverse complement strand
AAACATAACAACCTCCTTTCAAATAAAGTCATTAATTCTCATTGATTGTCATTCAATGGCGGCTAAGCCAAATGACTGTGCATCATTCCGTAGCCTCCGCAATAAACTCAATCTCCGTTTCACTAAGTACGCAGTTAATGTCCAGGAGGGTAAGCACACTCTTGTCTACCTTTCCCATGCCCAGGATAAAATCGGTGTTTACTCTTGAGCCAAAGGATGGTGGAGCTTCTATCTGATCTTCGGTTATGTCCTTCACCTCGGACACCTCGTCCACCACAATGCCCATGGTCAAATTGCTATCCGACAGAGATAGCCCCACCACGATGATGCTGGTCCTGTCACAGTCTTCCTTCGATGGCAATCCAAATTTGAGGCGGAGGTCCATGATGGGAATTATTTTGCCGCGAAGATTGATTACTCCGCGAACAAAATCCGGGACCTGTGGGATGTGGGTCACATCCAGCAAGCTGATGATCTCCTGTACTTTCAAAATTTCCAGCCCGTATTCCTCGTTCGCCAGCCGGAAGGTGAGGTACTTGCCCGCCAGATTTTCCAGAGTAGCTACTCCTGCGTCACTTTGACTTTGGTCAAAATTTTGCTCCATAATTTCTCACCTCCTTCCGCCTCAAAAAATAAGTTACACAGCTAAGAAGCTCACCCGTTTTCATAGGGCTGCAAAAAAATCCGGGCTTCTCGATGTAAAAAAATGGATAAACCGAAGGGTTAATAATTTTTGAAGTGGACAGTATAGGAAGGGAAATACGGTTTTTCTTTAAACAAACGATGAGCGAGAAGAAGAGATTGAGATTTTCCATTCCAACAAGCAATAGATTAACAGGCCGAAACCTTTCTTCATTAAGTTTAATCAGCCTGATAGCCTCCTTGCTGTCTTTGGCTTCGCTGGTTTGATATCCGTGCCAGTTCAAGGTCAAAGCTGAGGTAAACCGGAAACCGGGGTCACCGCTAATAATAAGGACATGTTTTTCTTGGGGGGTTGTCATTGATTGTCCTTTAGTTAATTGGATTTTCGCCTTTCACTATTAAGAGCAGTTATTTCAGTTTTGTAGTTCCGCTAGAAAAACTTGTTTATTGATTAAAGCGGCCTTTTTTACCGGATCATCCTTCCCATAAGTGGAACTCCCGCATGGATTATGCTCCTGAGCCCATGTCCCTTAACCGGCAGCAAATGCTAAAAGAAGAAATGTGGCCAAAGTGATTATTTTCTGTTTAAGCATCACCACCACCCCTTTCTCCATAAAAAATTTGCTGCCGATTCTTTCCTGACTCCAATTCCCGGGATTCACTCTTCTTGCCCATTTAAATTGCATAAGGCATGCCACAAGCAAAATGAGGGGAAAGCCTTTAAATATAGAGTGGAAAAGGCATTGCCATTAATTTTGGTTTATGAAAAAAACGCAAGGGTTTGCGTTTTTGCAATGGCGGGTGAATAAGCCTTAAAAATAAGAGGTTCCCATCTTTTGATAAATGGTTGCGGCCTTTTTTTTTGCATTTTGTCAAGAGTCCCACCCTTCAATTAATTAAAGAAGGCCTTTAAAACATGTGTGTTGAGAAGTTGGAATTCTCTGGTATATTTTCTGCAATAAAATAAGTGTAGGCAGGTTGACTACTCAGGTTCATAGTTCAAAGTTCACGGTTAAAGGTTAAAAAAGTTGTAACTACTCAGGGAGAAGGAAATGGAGAAGAGAGTTTTAATGGTGGATGATGATGAAGCGGTGTTGTTTTTATTAGGTGTAATGATGCAGAAAGAAGGCTGGAATACCTTTGACGCATTGAGTGGAGAGGAGTGCCTGAATAGGATCGAAGAAATAAAGCCGGATGTAATACTTTTGGATTTTAATATGCCGGGAATGGACGGGCTGGAAGTTCTTCAAAAAATGAAGGAGAGAGGGCGCAATATCCCAGCCATTGTTGTCACCGCCTCGGCCCAGGAGGAAGTGGCCCGACTCTTCCTTAAGGCGGGCGCTTTTGATTTTCTTTCCAAACCTGTAAAAAGTTCGGATCTTATCTTTTCCACAGAAAAGGCATTGAAATACAGAATACTTTTAAATCGCCTGTCTGAGTACAAATAAAACAATTTCAGCTTTCCATGTTTGGAGCAGGAAATAAAAAGTTGGTCGAGATGAATGTGAAAATGTTTCTTAGGCTGTGCCTCTCGTTCCCAGGGTCATCCCTGGGAATGCATACCGCTTGGCTTCGGCCTGGCATAATTGAATAATTGGGTTGAAAGTTCCATCAGGTTTAAACTTTATCGTTGAAGTTACATGCTAAAGACTGGAGGCAGAGCCTCCAACTTTGGATTCCCAGGAATACCCTGGGAGCCAGGGGAATGGCCATGAAACCACATATTTTAATTGTTGACGACGAGGAGCAAACACTTCGCTCCATGAAAGTTGTTCTTACAGGTAATGGATATAAAGTCTCCTCAGCTACAAACGGACGTTTGGGGTTGAAAGCAATCTATTCCAATGAAACCACACCAGAGCGAATCTCTATTATTATTACCGATATAAACATGCCCGTGATGGATGGAATGGTTTTTATAGATGAGGTAAGAAAATTCCAACGACAAATCCCCATTCTTGTAGCCACTGGATTTGGAAATAAAGAAATGCTGGCGGAATTGATTCGTAAAGGAGTAAGTGATTTCCTGGAAAAACCGTTGAATCCCCCAAAACTAAGGAAAGTGGTGGCCGAAATCCTTGGCATGGAAACAGACTGACGAAGGAAGGAAGAGCAGGAGCGCGCGAGACTTATAAATGCCCTCTCTCATTCAGCTCTGGGAAAGAAGCCATCAGTTTTTCAAAGCGGAAGGCAAGGCAAAGAGTTTTACGAGAATATGTGGAAGACCATCAACAGCGGCAAGGGTTGGAGTGGGCAGTTAATCAGCAGGAAAAAAACGGAGAACTTTATAATGAGTAGCTTACTATTTCCCCCATAATTGATTCCACCGGACAAATCGCGAACTTTATCGAGCCCAACAACCACTCCACAGGAATGCACAAATACAAAGGAGGTGGGGTTGGCCTTGGGTTGACGGTTAGCAATCTGATTGTGCAAAACCAGGGAGGAGAGTTGAAAATCCATAGTGATTGCGAGAACCGGGTACAAGTGTAGTCTTTTCACTTGCGTTGGCAAAGGGGTGAAGCGAGGAGTGCTCGGATATTCTGATTCCACCTTTAATGGTTAATTTGTT
Organism: Nitrospinia bacterium; assembly: GCA_029261755.1. GTDB lineage: Bacteria > Nitrospinota > Nitrospinia > JACRGO01 > JACRGO01 > JACRGO01. Next base: position 1,145 of record JAJDAS010000134.1, on the reverse strand, counting down.
TGCGAACTACTTCCGCTATTTTTTTTGAGGCCCCTTTCCTTTTCTTTAAAAAATCTTCCGCTCTTTTTTGGAACTCTTTCACTTCTTCTTTATTTTCAAGAATACCGGTAAAGTGGTGGAGGAAATCCGTTTTTTTCTCAAGTTCCACTGCCAGCCCGGCTTCCCGCAAAAGGCATTTGGCCTCTTCATAATACTGAACATGGGGTCCGTGAAAAACCATCTTTCCTGCCGCCAAAGGTTCCAGGAGGCTATGCCCTCCACCGGGTGGGAAGATGCTCTTTCCCACAAAGATGATGTCACAGATGAAATAAACCTTTGAGAGTTCTCCGATGGTATCTAAAAGAATGATGTCCGCTTTGCGTTTTCCACTGGCTTCCAGCTCCGTTCGTTTTACAAAATTTTTTCCTTTATAAGAAAGCATCTTTGCAATCTGGGGTATCCGTTCAATTCTCCTGGGCGCAAAGGCCAATACGATATTCTTGAATCGATTTTTTAACTCACAAAATACATCCAACAGGAACTCTTCTTCTCCTTCATGGGTGTTCCCTGCCATGAGGATCATTTCCTCCGGTTGAAGCGAAAAAACCTTTTGAAAATATTCCTTTTCTTCATTGGTGGCCATGGGGAGGGTATCGTATTTTACGTCTCCAAAGGAAGCAATCTTTCTTTCATCCACACCCAGTTGCTTGAATCTTTCCGAAACCGTAAGGTCTCGGGTAAGAATCACGTCAAAGAGGCTGAAAAGATATTTGGCTATGGGCTTGAATGTTTTGAAATGGTGATATGACTTTTCCGATATACGGCCATTTGCCAGTATAGGAACCGCGCCAATTTTTTTTCCACAGATAAGCAAGTTTGGCCAAAATCCCGTTTCCACAACCATTATGGCCTTCGGCTGAATTTTCCCCATTAGATTCGCAATGGAGGGATAAAAATCGAAGGGGGTGAAAAATATCTCTTCCGCATCGGGGAAAGATGTCTTTGCTCTTTGGTATCCGGCTTCCGTGGTTACGGAAACAACATAGCCAAAAGTCGGTATGGCATTTCTCAGTTCTTTAATGATTGGCAGAGCGGTGGCCACTTCTCCAACGGAAAGAACCTGAAGCCAAATGATGTTTTTTCCCTTTAGTTTTTCCTGATCGATC
>JAJDAS010000133.1 GCA_029261755.1 Nitrospinia bacterium | reverse complement strand
GGGCGTTTTTAATGCAAACGCTCAAATGTTTGAAGTCCACCGGTTTGTTGATATAGTCATGGGCTCCATCCTGGATGGCCTGAATGGCGCTCTTTGTTTCGTCCATGGAGGTCAACATGATGGACGCCACATCGGGGTAATCTTCGTTAACTTTTTTCAGTAGCTGAAGTCCGTTCATTTCCGGCATCATGAGGTCGGAAATGAGTAGTTCAAATTCCATTTTCTCCAACTTTTCCAAGGCTTCCAGACCATTCCCCGCTGTCTGGATATCCATGTTTTGTGATGAAAGGTATGTGGTCAAGAGGTCAAGAATGTCGGTATCGTCATCTACCAGTAGGACCTTTAAGTTTTTTGTGCTATTCATTTTTTATCTCTCACAGTAAAAACTTTAAATACTAGGCCCACGGAATACACGGAAGTACACGGAAAGGTCCTTATTTACCTTGTTCCGTGTTTTCTGTGTGTTCCGTGGGCTAACCTGGTTTAAGAATTAAAAAAAATCGTAACTGTTCATCCCATTTAAGACTTTTAATTTTTCGGTATTTTGTGCAACCCCTTCAGGGTTGACATTCTGTTGCCTTTTTAAACCATGGTCAGCGAAGCACCACCCTGGGTAGAGTATAGAAAAAATTTGTACCCTGAAAGGGTTACATAAAAAAACGCTGAATAATTATAAAAAAATTAGTGGAGATTAGTGAAGATTAGTGGTTAAAAAGTTTTTCCATGTTCTCTAAAGAACTTCCACCATTCGGTTATGCACAAGTCCGTTGGAGGCCAGGATATCTGGGGTATATATGGAATAGGGAGTTCCGTCGAAACATGTCACTTTCCCGCCTGCCTCTTCAACCATCAAGTATCCCGCAGCAGTATCCCATGGATTCAACTTCATCTCCCAAAAGCCGTCCAGCCGCCCAGCCGCCACGTAACAAAGATCAATGGCCGCAGAGCCAGCCCTGCGAACAGCCCTGCAATTTTTTAGAAAATTGGTAAAGTTGTCGATATTGTCCACCACGGCTTTCCGAACGTCATACGCAAAGCCTGTTGCCAGCAAGCATTCTATCAGATTTTCCCGGCGGGTCACCGAAATTTTTTCCCCGTTTAAAAAAGCCCCCTTGCCGCGCTCTGCGGTGAAGCACTCGTTTCTGGTGGGATCAAAAACCACTCCCACCATTACGGTACCGTCAATTTCCAGAGCTATGGAGGTACAATAAGCGGGAAATCCATGGGCGTAATTGGTTGTTCCGTCCAGGGGATCGACAATCCATTTGTAACCGGATTCCTGCCCGTCTTTTTCTCCTCCCTCCTCCAGAAGAAAGGAATGGGTCGGAAACCTTTCCAATATTATCTCTATTATCCTTTTCTCGCACAATAGGTCCACTTCCGTTACCAGGTTGATTTCTCCTTTGAAGCGGACTTCTCCAATCTTGTTCTTGTGCTCCGTTTGAATCCTGCCGGATTCTTTGGCTGCCTTGATGGCAATATCCAAAAATTCTTTCACGTTTTACGCATTGCTCCTTTTGTTTAACCGGTTTCGGGTTCAAGGTTGAAAGGTTCATGGTTAAATCGCAACCCGCAGCGCGTAACCTGCAACCTATTTCACCAACTCGTCCAAAGCCTTTTCCACTTCGTCCATATTCACCTGCAGACCATATTGCCCTTTGTTTTCCTTCATTTCTCCCATTGCGGAGGGAAGGGTAAAGTGAATGATACCTTTTTCATTTTTTTTATCGAATCCCATCACCTCAATGATTTTGCCCGGGGAAAGACCTTTAGGAAGTTCAACCGGCAGGCCGAACCGCTCTAACAGCCAACAAAGGCGATGCACGTCCTCTTCCGGGAGGTACCCGACTTTATGGGCAATATGGGCCTCCACCGCCATTCCAATAGAAACCGACTTGCCGTGGTGGAGCTTGTAATTGCTGAGGGTTTCCACTGCATGGCCCACGGTATGGCCGAAATTCAAAATCTTCCTGAGATTGGACTCCTTCAAATCTTCACTGACTACGGAGGCTTTCACCTTGCAACTTCTCTTCAAAGTTTCCATCAATACTTTTTTGTCTCTTGCCAGAATGGAAGAAACATTCTTTTCTAGAAAAACAATAAAACGTCTGTCCCGAATCATGCCATGCTTCACCACCTCCGCGAGACCACTGACAAACTCATCTTCCGGTAAGGTGTCGAGTAGGTCCACATCAATAAAAACTCCCTTCGGTTGATAAAAACTACCGATGAGGTTTTTGCCCGATGGGAGGTCGATAGCCGTTTTCCCGCCGATGGAACTATCCACTTGAGAAATAATAGTGGTGGGAATCTGGAAATAGGGTATGCCTCGATAATAGGTGGAGGCGACAAATCCTGCCAGATCACCGATGACGCCTCCTCCGAAAGCTATGATTGCAGAATCTCTCCCGAATTTTGCAGCAACCAATTTGTCTTCCAGCAGGTTTTTCATCTCCCTGCATTTGCTGGCCTCACCCGCTGGTACATGAAAAACGGATGTGTTTTCACCAAGCAGGCTGGTTAGCTGTTTACCATAAATTCGCTTCAACCTGGAGTCGGTAATGATTGCCAGGCGATGAATTTTCAGTTTTTTCTTTTTTTTGACTAGTTGAATATGTCTCTGGATTTGGCTTGGAAAGAGCCCTTGTGCAAAAGTGATACGGTAAGATTCATCTTGGACACCTTCCAGGTTTACCAAGACTTTATCAGGTTGAATCGGTTTTTTTTGTTTTTCCATGGTTTTTCAGTAAGTACTCAGGTTATCCGGTTCAAGGTTCATGGTTCACGGTTAAAAGAAGAAGACTCGGGGCAGAGGACTAAGTTGACATCTTTGTGCTCTTCATAAAACCTTAAACATTTAAGTTTTTAATGTTTTCAACCTTGAACCGTGAACCTTTGAACGTTGAACCTGAGTTCTCAGTTTTCTTAGTAAAGGAACTACAAAAAGCACGGGAAAGGAAATCAGTAAAGGAGGATATGTGGTTTTGGGTAAATGAACCTCTATTGAATAACCCCAAAATCTTGCATTACTTTTTTTAAGGCTTCTTTGTTTTTATCAGACATGCTGCAAAGGGGCAGCCTGAAAGATTCTTCTACTTTACCCATCAGGGCCAGGGCTGTCTTCACGGGGATGGGATTCGTCTCTAAGAACATGGCGTTATTTAAAGAAAGGAGCTTGTAGTGAATTTCCCTGGCTTTATCCAGATCCCCAGCAAAAAAGCTTTCGCAAAGATCGGATACCTCTCGTGGGGCGATGTTGGCGGTTACCGAAATCACACCAGTGGCGCCAACTGCCAACATGGGCAAAGTGTTGGAGTCGTCACCTGAAAGAACAGCAAAATCCTCTCCGCAAAGGGCGAGGGTATCGCTGGTCTGCTGAAGCAGGCCGGTAGCGTCCTTGAGCCCAATAATATTTTTTATCTCCGCCAACCTCGCAACCGTTTCCGGCAAAATATCCACCTTCGTCCTGCCGGGAACATTATAAAGGATGATGGGAATGTCCACCGCATCGGCCACTGCTTTATAATGCAGGAAAAGTCCTTCTTGAGTGGGCTTGTTATAGTATGGGGAAATTAGCAAAGCGGCATCTGCCCCGGCCTCTTTGGCATAACGCGTTAAGGTGATGGCTTCTTCCGTACTGTTGGACCCGGTTCCCGCCACAACTGGAACTTTTTTATTGGCGGCATCAATGGTAATTTGTACTACCTGTTTATGTTCTTCGTGGGTCAGCGTAGCAGACTCACCAGTGGTACCGCAGGGAACCAGGCCGGAGATGCCGTTTTCGATTTGAAAATGGATCAAGTCCCTGAGCCTTGCTTCATCTATTGTCCCATTGGCAAATGGGGTAACTAACGCTGTAAACGAACCTTTAAGCATTTTAAATTCCTTTTAAATTTCAAAATATCCAGGGGAGTTAACCCTCTCAACCCATGATTTTTCATCATTTTATACGATAAGTGGATGTAGGAATGATGATGTTCAAAGCAGTTCTTTCCAACTTTCCATTACTCCAATACTCCATCACTCCATTCCGAGAGTGATGAATGTAAAACAAAGTCCAATAAAAAAGTCCAATTTTGATGGCTCATCTACGGTGTCTGACTTATCCCAATTCCATTACGCCATTATAAACCGTATTCGCCGGACCACACATAAAAACGGGTTCATTTTCACCATTCCATCGGATTTTCAGATTCCCTCCCGCCAGTTTCACGGTGACCGATTTCCCCGTTCCCTGTACTATTTTGGAGGCAACCGCAACGGCACAAGCACCTGTTCCACAGGCCAGGGTCTCCCCGGCCCCTCTTTCCCAAACCTTCATTCTCAACTGTTTTTTAGAAACCACCTCTACAAATTCCACGTTGATCCTGTTTGGAAATAGTTTATGGGTCTCGAAGGCAGGACCGAACTTTGCCAAATCAAAAGAATCGAGGTTCTTCACAAAAATCACGCAATGAGGGTTCCCCATGGAAACGCAAGTGATTTCAAACCCCCTGCCCAGGACCTTAACCTTATGATTAGCTACTCTGCCCTTTAGGTTAACAGGAATTTCCGGAGCTTCCAAAATAGGCGCGCCCATATCCACCTCTACCTCTTTGCCTTGAAATCTGGTGATGATGGTTCCGGCAAGTGTTTCAAACCTGATCTCGTTCTTTCGGGTGATCTTTTTTTCCTGCAAAAATTTGGCAAGGCAGCGAATGCCGTTTCCGCACATCTCCACCTCGCTGCCGTCCGAGTTGAATATCTGCATACGAAAATCAGCTTTGTTAGATTTTCGCAGGAGCAGTAGTTGGTCGCAACCGACCCCGAATCTACGGTCGCCTATCCATGCCGCATTTTTTTTGATGGGTTTGATATCCATTTCTCGGGCATCGATTACAACGAAATCGTTTCCCAATCCATGCATCTTGGTGAATTTTATTTTTTGCCCAGCCATTAATTCCTATCCATTCAAAAAGGAAGGGATATCTTCTCCCCTCACCAAGTCTTCGTAAGACTCTCTTTTGCGGATGATAAAGTATTCGCCGTCCTTCACTAAAACTTCCGCCACTTTGAGACGTGAATTATAGTTGGACGACATGGTGAAGCCGTATGCTCCGGCGCTCAATACCGCCATGCTTTCCCCCTGCTTGAACTCCGGGAGCAGACGGTCTTTTGCCAGGAAATCGCCACTTTCGCAAATGGGTCCAACCACATCCGCTTCGAATTCTTTCCTGTCGCCATTTTTTTTTGCCGGCAAAATTCCTTGGTAAGATCCGTATAGGCTTGGTCTCACCAGATCGTTCATTCCTGCGTCCACGATAATGAAGCGTTTTCCGTTGTTCATTTTTGTATAGAGGACCTTGGTCACCAAAATACCCGCGTTGCCCATAATCAAACGTCCAGGTTCGAAAATAATGGTGTAACCGGCCTTTTCCAACATGGGCACGATGGCCGCTGCAAGCTCCCTGGGATGCGGAGGAGATTCGTCTTCATAAGTGATTCCAAGTCCGCCCCCAATATCCAGATATTGGATATTGATTCCGGCCTCATCCCGAAGTTTGTTTGCCAAAGCGATTACCTTTTCCAGTGCATCCACGAAAGGGGAAACCTGTGTGATCTGGGAACCGATATGCTGATGAATACCCACCACTTCGATATTTTCCAGAGTCAGGGCAAGTTTGTATTCCTGGAAGGCCTCCTCAATATTGATACCGAACTTATTTTCTTTTAGACCTGTGGAAATGTAAGCGTGGGTTTTCGGGTCCACATCCGGGTTTACCCTTAAAGATACCCGCGCCTTCACGCCTAATTCTTCCGCCACCTCGTCAATGGCAAAAAGCTCCGGCGTAGATTCCACGTTGAACATCAAAATATCATTTTTCAGGGCATATGCAATCTCTTTTTTGGTCTTGCCCACACCCGCGAAAACGGTTTTCCCCGAATCTACTCCTGCTTGTAAAGAGCGATAAAGCTCGCCTCCTGATACGATATCCATACCTGCCCCTAGGTTGGCCAGAAGCTTTAAAATGGACAGATTGGAGCTAGCCTTGACGGCAAAACAGACCGTATGGGGGATTTTCTCAAAGGCGGAGTCAAATACCTTAAAATGATTGGAAATGGTATTGGCGCTGTAGCAGTAAAAAGGGGTTCCTACTTCCTTGATGATTTTTTTTAAAGGAACTTTTTCCGCATATAATTCGTTATCTTTGTATTGAAAATCGTGCATTTTCCCCCCTGTTAAATGTAGGCACTTCAAAAAACTCACTTTTTTAAGAAACCTACCACTAATTCCCCCTTTGTTAAGGGGG
>JAJDAS010000132.1 GCA_029261755.1 Nitrospinia bacterium | reverse complement strand
CGAATGTAAGTCTATCCCAACAAAATACTTCATGATCTCCTCCTTGCAAAAGGTTTATAAGATCTCTATTTTAAACCTAAAACCTCCTTAATGGAGAAGACTTCTAAATGATTATCACATCTTGCCACTTGTCAAAATATTATTCCATTTTTTTCGCAAGCCTTTATCAATTTGAAGACCTGTCTTTAAATCGAGTCACTATCTTCCCCTCAAAAAAGGGGGCAAAAATGGCGTCTTGTTTTTGTTATCTTAGGAGCTTCATTTACGGTATAATACGCGGAAAAAATTTAGGAACATATTTTATTAATGTAAATTATTCCCATGGCGGGGCTTTCGCCCCATCACGGGAATTGATTCAGTTATTCATTAGGATCGGTTGCCGGGATAAAAAATGTTAAAAACCTTCAGGAAGGTAGTCCTGACCTTGCGGCCTAAACGGCTAAACTTTTTAGGGGGTTCATTCCTGGAAGATAAAATTTTAGTCAGGGCGCCTGAAGCCTGCAGGATGGAATCTTTTGAAAAAATGCAACTTGCTCAGGCTCAAGGTTCAAGGGTTGATTTCGGTCATCCTGACCTTAACCCTTCGGGCGGCTTTAAAACAGCCGTCCAATTTGGCCGTCCTGGTCAAATTGTCACGGCTCAAGGTTAAAAAGTAAAGAAGGCAAAGCGTTAAACCATCCTTGCCCTCTTCCGAGAATTCCAATTCGTCAATAGGGGGGTGTTCTCATTTTAGATTTATGATTTTAGATTGAAAAATCAAAAATAACCAGATTCTCATCCTTTTGAAAAAAGAAGGGAATTATTTTATACCCAAAACTTCTGCTATAATGACTGCGTAAAAAGACTATATTAATTTAAAAGGAAATTACTATGTCTCAACAAGCATTAAAGTACGATATTGAAGTAACGGAAAAAGGACGTGTGGAGTTACCAGTTCCTTTTATCCCAGGCTCACGAGTTACGGTTTTTGTGATTGAAAACCCTAGTGATACATTTGACGATTTATTAAACGCATCACAAAGTAGTCTTGAGTTTTGGGATAATCAATTTGATGACGAGGACTGGAACGATGCCTGATCAAGGAGACCTTCTTCTAATTCCAATTCCCTTTACTGATCTTTCCTCTAAAAAACGCCGTCCAGTTATTGTTATTTCAAATAATGCTTACAATCATAAAACCTCGGATATCGTTGTTGTTGCCATGACTTCTAATCCCACCGTAGTTAATTTTAGTTTCACAATAAATTCTTCCGACTTAGAAGGCGGCAAATTGAACCGACCCGGTAAAGTACGAGTGGATAAAATTTATGCATTATCCCAATCTATGGTGGTAAAGACGTTTGGCCGAGTCAATTCCGCAGTACTTGACAAAATTCGCAATGAGTTGCAAAAACTAACCGTTAAAAAGTAAAAATACATCGGTTGTCATTGGCTAACCAACCGATGCACCAAACACCGAGCAGCTGTCGGTATTTCGACTGGTTTTGGGCTATCAATGTTCTCTGTATTTCAAAGGTTCATTTGCTTTTTGCTCGACGCTGGTGATCGGGGTCATCACTCGCGTAAGGAGATGATGAAAATAAGATGTCGAATGTGGTAAAATTCCGAGCAAAATCACAAACCTTAATGGGGTAGAACTATGATTACATCAGTGAAAATATATATAAACAAGCTCTTGATCTTCCTACAGATGATCGATTGATACTAATTGACAAATTGCTTCATAGCACCAACCTGCCTACACAGCCTGAAATAGATAAGGCTTGGGCAGAAGAAGTGGAGTATAGGAGTAAAGAAATTGATTATGGGACAGCAAAGCTAATTCCTGGAGAGGAAGTTTTTGAAAAAATTAAAAGACGAATTTCATGATGAAGTATTACTTCCACCAAGCTGCAGAAAGGGAGTTTTTCTCTGCGGCCTTTGCGTCTGCGGTAATTAAAAAATACGCTGGGTAATTATGAAGCAGGTTGGCAATCAAAGCATTTTAGCGGCTTGTATTAGCAGGTCCCTTTTTTCCTTGGCGACTTCAATTCTGGTTTCCTGATCCTTAACGTCTTGCGAATAGTCAAGTGCAATGGCCTGACGAAGTATTTCGGTTCCTCCCCAAGAGTCACCAACCCTGGCGGTAATTTCTTCAATGTTGCGGTAGGCCTTATCCACAGCCTCTTCCTTCATAATGCTTGCACTCTTTAAAGTATTTGCGGCGCTTTGAATTTTACTAAAATCTCTTTTGCTCCCGCCTCCGGCCACAATGATTTTTTTCAGCAATTCTTTGCTCAATTTCGTTACTTTTTTATATGCCTGGAGCCCTGGGTGCTTATCCGTCCAACCTGTTCCACCTTCTGTTAAGTAAAGCCTCCTCCATATGTATCCGGAAACTCCTGTAAAGTAAATAACGGCGCCAGCATCCACTCGGCCTAAACTTATTTTCATCCAAAGCTTTTCGACGTCATCGGTTGGAGCGGGTTTCTCCATTACCAACTCTTCCGTTCCATCCGCTCTTAGAACTTTATAATTCGCTTTTTCCTTTTCGGTAACTTTGTGGCTTTTACGCTCCCAACTGTCTAGTTTAGTTTCCTCAAGCTCCGCAACCAGTTCATTTACACCCATTTTTTTAGATTTTTTTCTTTTCCCGCGGCTGGAAGACTTTTTTCGAGAGTGTTTAGTAGGTTTTTGCCCAATCACTGTAGCATTGGGATATTCCTCGTTTCCTTCTCTGTCGATTTTTTTAATGTCGCTTCTTTTTAAAGTCATATTGCCAAAGGAAAGCTGAATAACCACCTCATCCTTACTTTCCTCCACAATTCCACCGGTGAGTTCACCTCCGCTTTTTAAAAATATTGTGTCGGCAAAGACAGGCGAAATAGTCCAAATATTCACCAATAAGAAGAATAAAAAAAGAAAGAGATCTTTATTCTTCATCCAAAAGCAATGATTGTTATTCTGGTTTCGCATTGATTGTGTGTAATCCATTGATAGATAGTTTCAGCGTAACTCGGAAATAAGTAAAAGGTCTTTAAATGTAACCAAAGTTTAACAAAAGGGCATTTTGAAATCAAAAAATAGCTTAGGAATGCAGGAAACCAGGAAAAATCTGAAAAGCAAAAAAGCTTGTAAGAATCTTCCTTAATAATTCTCATAAAAAGAACATTTCCCCAAAGACACATGATCAATTTCGCGGTTGACAGGTGTCAACCATCGGTGATATGTTACGAAAAAAAACAAGGTATGTCTCGGATACGCCATATCACTGTTCGGGGAAGATAAAAGGATTATAGATACCTTCAAGGAGTTAGCGGAATGAGATGTTATGATTGTGACGGCAATTATATAAGGAATACCGGGACGCTTAGCTTGAGTGATCCCCTAATTGGCGATTACACAATAGAGGATATTGAATACGATAAATGTGCCAATTGTGGGCAGCTTGCGTTTCCTAAGGCGACATTAGAAGCTATTGAAACCAAGGGAAATGAGATACGGGAGAAACTTATCATTGATCGCCCATTGAGTGAATTTATCGGCGCAACGCAAGCCGCTGCAATTTTAGGGATTTCACGACAAGCCATACACAAGCATCGTCGCATTAGGCGCGGCTTTATATATTCAGCCGAATTTGAAGGGAAAAGAGTCTATCATAAGAACTCTGTTGAATTATTTAAAAAAACAGGGGATGGAAGATTTCCTTTGGTAAAACAAGTGCCAATTCCGGAAGAGAAGGCTTATGGAGAGTGCCCACCTCTCCCAATAAAAAAAGTTAAACATCCTGAATCAAGAGGACGGCAACTGCCTTACACTGGGAATGGGTTGGGCGGGAACTACTACCCAGAAAGGTAAGCCCATTCTCATCTGATCTTTACCCATAATCCATTTTTCTGGAGACGGGCGGTTTATTCCATTGTGGAACATG
>JAJDAS010000131.1 GCA_029261755.1 Nitrospinia bacterium | reverse complement strand
TCAATTCAAACCCGACTTAGTTGTTTTGGGGTTTGTTTTAAATGACCTGGCAGAGAATACCTTGGTAGTACAAAGTGATAGCGCTGAAACGACTGGAGATAGCATTTCACTATTAGTAAAAATGCATAAATTTCTTTCCTTTCATAGCGCTTTATATACCGCTTTAAGAACATTGAAGATGTATATTCGTTCCGGTTCCACTGAGCAAATTTTTAAGTATTCCGTCAAGTGGGAAAATGAGGAAGTAAGTAAATTTTTAATTTCTCCCGTTCCTCCGGAACAGGAGAAAACATGGCTAGGGGTAAAGGATCAACTAACTTTTTTGAAAAATTTCCTTAAGGAACGGAATATTAAGATGGCCTTGATCGTGTTTCCCTGGCATTATCAATGGGACCGATCTTCCGGGGAGGCCATTCCTCAAAAGATTTTAAAAGAGTGGGGACAAAAAGAGGGAATACCGGTTTTGGACCTTCTCCCTTTGTTAAAGCAATATCCTTTGAAGTCAGTGCTTATTGATCATTGCCATCTAAAACCTTTCGGACACGAATTAACCGCGAAGGCCGTGCATAATTTTTTATTTAGTGATAACCGATTATTAAAAGGCGTCAAATGAAAACAAAGCTCTGCTTTACTTTACAACACTACGATGAGGCCATTAGCGGTCATTTTTACTACCTCTACCGTTTACTGGAGGGGTTATCACAAGAGGCGGACCTGTTTTTAATCATAGAGAGGTGTAACGGAAAACCCAACTTTCCTTTTGCCAAAAAAATTTACTCTCCCTATTTTCGTTTCCCGCTTTTCAAGCGGCTGGAGATTATCACTTACCTTCTGCATATCAGGTTTAAAGGGGGTTGTAAAAAATTTTATACCCACTATTCGTTTTACGGCGCGTTGTCTACCGCCTTGATAACCAGGTTTACCGGTGGAGAGAGTTATCTTTGGATGAGCATCATGCTGAAAGAATTCTCCGTGGATAAGACCAGACCCCTGAGGCAATTTCATAGACTTTTTATCATTAAATATAAAATATTATATCGCCTGATACATTACCTGGTTACCTCATCTTCTTATATGAAAGATTATTATGCTTCCAACATGGGTATCCCTCATAAGAAAATAATAGTAATCCCCAACTGGGTAGATCTAAAGAGATATGATAGAAGACTTTTCGAGAAAGAAAAAGTGAGGAAGGAGTTGAAATTACCCTTAAAAAAATTCCTGATTTTGTATGTCCATACTTTGGAGTATGGTAAAGGCGCACTGGATTTACCGGATATAGTTTATGGAGTAGGCAAGGAACGTTCGGATATTTGCTTTATTATTGTGGGCGAGGGCCGGCAAAGAAACTGGATAGGAAATGAGATTAAAGAAAAAGGGGTGGATAATGCCGCCATAATAACAGGGCCCGTCCCTCAACGGGAAGTCCCAAAATACTATGCCGCAGCGGATCTCTTCATTTTACCGTCCCGATATGAAGAGTTTTCAAGGGTCCTCCTGGAAGCCATGGCCATGGGAGTTCCCTTTGTCGCCACCGATGGAGGCGGAGGAGCTACCTATGCATATACCTCACCGAAACAGCAGGAGTATGTTGTAAGCGCCGGTGACATTTCAAAATTCAATCAAGCGGTTTTACAGCTCTCCGGTGACAAAAATAAAAGGGAAGAGTTAATTCAAGACGGATTAGACTTTATAAAAAACTATTCCGAACCGGTGGCGGTTAATAACTTTGTTAATAAAATTATAGGTTCAAACTTACAAGTTAAGGAAACAAATTGAAGATCGTATTAATTTCTCCCTATAACGACATCACGTCCATGGGCATCAGAAGTATCTCCGCATGCCTGAAAAAGGCGGGACATCAAACCCGGCTGGTTTTTTTGGCTAGTAGAGCGCATGCAGGGGAGAACCGATGTACTCCTATCGTGTTAGAGCAATTGATTGAGCTTTGTGGAGAGTTCGACCTCATCGGTATTTCTCTCATGACCAATTTTTTTGAAAGCATGGCCGACCTTACTTCAAAAATTAAATTGAAACTGGACATTCCCATAATTTGGGGTGGAATTCACGCTTCGAGCTGTCCCGAAGAGTGCCTCCGGTACGCCGATATGGTTTGCATGGGTGATGGAGAAGAAGCAATGGTAGAGCTGGCAGATCGTATGGAAAGAAAGGAAGACCTGCTCTCAACCAAAAATATTTGCTTCTCATCCGATGAAGGTATTACGAAAAATTCAGTACGATCTCTTTGTAATAGTTTGGACAGCTTGCCGTTTCCCGATTATGATCTCTCCGATGACCATTACCTGGATGAACAAAACAATACTATTATAAAAATGGACGAAGAGGTTTATAAAAACGTATTGGAAATGGGGCCCGCTCCCCAAGCACGGCCAGGACAATTTTATTATCAGACCCTTACAAGCAGGGGGTGTCCCCATAATTGTTCTTATTGCTGGAACAGTACCTTTATGTCACTTTATGCCGGACAGAAATACCTTCGCTGGAGAAGCCCTGAAAACATCATTGCCGAACTAACACAGATGAAAGAAAAATACGAATTTATCAACACGGTAATTTTTTCCGATGATACTTTGTTAATCAAACCTGCCGAGGAGATAAAAAAGTTTTGCCAATATTATAAAGAGAAAATAGGCTTTCCATTTCATTGTCTTGGCAGTCCTTTAACCATTACGGAAGAAAAGATGGAGTATTTAGTGGATGCCGGTTTAATGGTCATTGAGATGGGGATAGAAAGCGGCAGTCTTCGTACAAGAGAATTATATAACCGAAAAGTGTCCAATGAAAGAATTTTAAAAGCCGCCGGCATTATTGATAGGTTTCGATCTCGGATAGAACCGCCTTTTTATGACTTCTTAATAGATAACCCCTTCGAAACTTTTCAAGATCAGATAGACACCTTAAAATTCATTACCCAACTGCCTTTGTATTCCCGCTTAAACCTCTTTTCCTTGGTCATGTTTCCCGGAACCGAGCTTTATAATAAAGCCAAAAGTGAGGAGAAAATAAAAGAAGATTCAGACCAAGCGTACCGAAAACAAACCTATATTTTTTCTAAAAAAGGTTTGGTCAATTTCCTCTTTTACCTGGCTCGTTATAATCCTTTTACCAGGAGACTACTTCCATTGTTTTTACAAGAAAAATATATCGGTCTGCTTGTAAAGATTGAGGCCTTGGGAATATACCAGGCATTGTACCTCTTTTTGGAATCCTTTACCTTAATGAAAAAAGGGGCTTTGGCGTTAGCACGAGGCGATATATTTCGGATCATTAAATTTTTTAAAGTTAATTTGAGTAAGTAGTTCAAAGCAAGCATGCGGTACAAATAATATAATTTTTTCTTAACGCAGAGGCGCGGAGGACGCAGAGATTTAATGATAAATTGATTCATTATGCATGAAAACGAGATATCTGAGAAGATAATTGGCGCTGCAATAGAAGTACATCGTATTTTAGGGCCAGGACTTTTAGAATCTGTCTATGAAGATGCTCTTTGTCATGAGTTGCACTTGAGAGGGGTGCAATTTGTAAGGCAACAGAGCGTACCGATCCCCTTCAAAGGAATCAAACTTGGCACCGATCTTCGTTTGGATTTGTTAGTCGAAGGTAAGGTGATTGTTGACCTGAAAGCTAAAGAGGAATTATCAATAATTGATAAACCGAAATTGCTGACATATTTAAGACTGAGTGAAAAGAGCTTAGGTTTAATAATTAATTTTCATGTTGAAGTATTGCGTGACGGAATTTCCAGAGTGGTAAACAAATTAGTGGAATAGTTCAAATAAACTCTGCGTTCTCTGCGCCTCTGCGTTAAGGTGAAAGCTCCCAAAAAATGCGAATTACATTAATAGAAATAACCTGTATGGACATCAGCCCCTTCGGGGCGAGGAGTCTGTCTTCCTTTGTCAAAAAGGAAGGCCATGATGTGCGGCTTATCTTTATCCCCGATAACGCCGTGGAGTCTGGTCCGAACCATTCATTACTTTATAGCACCAAAGTTCTGAATGATATTCTTCCTCTCTGCGCGGATACGGAGTTAATTGGTCTCTCATTTATGACAAACTTTTTTGACCGGGCAAGACAATTAACAACTTGGTTAAAAGAGAAAACCGGGCTTCCCATTGCGTGGGGCGGCATTCATGCCACAAGCCGGCCGGAGGAGTCCCTCCAATATGCCGATATGGTATGCATCGGAGAGGGCGAAGAGAGTCTACTGGAGCTGCTGAATAAAGGTGGAAGCACAACAGATGTTTCCGGCTTCTTTTTTAAAACCAAGGACGGCATTGTAAAAAACAGGCCTCGCGGATTAATTTCGGACCTCAACACCCTACCCTTCCCCGACTATTCCTTTGATGATGAGTATGTGTTCGATAAGGATGAAAGAAATTTCGTTGAAGTTGATGACTCGGTATTTAAGCGTTATGCAATCGGACCATTTACCCAATGCGGCAACTATTTCCATTATAAGACCATGACCGGAAGAGGATGCCCGCATAATTGCACCTTTTGCTGCAATGATCTTTTAAGGGCAACGAATAAAAATAAAAACTATCTGCGTTTCAGGCAGCCGGAGCATGTAATACAAGAACTGTTAGAAATCAAAAATCGCCTCCCCTTTATCAACGCCGTCTATTTTTCCGACGATACCTTGTTTGGCCATAAAGCGGAAGAGATAAAAGAATTCAGTCGGCTGTACAAAGAACAAATAGGTTTTCCATTTGGCTGCCAATGCAGCCCGCTAACCATTTCCCGTGAGAAAATGGAGTACTTTGTGGATGCGGGACTTTCTTATATAGAGATGGGTATTCAGTCAGGGGCAGAGAAGAGTAAGAAACTCTACAACCGTCCATTCTCAGATCAAAAGGCACTGGAGGGAGCAGCAATTATAACTGACTTCCGCCATAGGTTTTTACTCCCCCCTGATTATCATGTAATCCTGGACAACCCCTGGGAAACCCCGGAAGAAACTAAGGAAACCCTGGACCTTCTCCTGAAAATACCCAAACCATACGGCCTTTGTGCCGCTTCATTAATATTTTTTCCCGAAACCAGCATCTACCACTTGGCCAAAAAAGATGGGTTGATCAAAGATGAGCTAGTTGAAATATACCGGAAGGATTTTAAGCATCCAAAGGACAATTATATAAATTTTTTGTTCTATCTATGCGGTTACCATTATTTTCCTATCCCTATTCTCCGCCTGCTTTCCAGTAATAGACTAATTTCCATCTTCCATAAAAATAGTTCAAGTCAAACCTATGGCACATTAAGAGTGCTATGTGATCGGTTAACGTTTATTGCAATGGGCTTGAAGGCTCTTTTGAAAGGGGACTGGGGCAGAATTCTAAGACATTTATTACGTCCGGCAACATATCAGAAAAGATAACCACAGATGTCGTAAATGAACCATCACAAACGGGCTGTTTATTAGACATTTTTTTCATTCATTACGCTTGGAATGATGGAACAATAGAATGGTGGAATGACGGTGAGGACTACTCACTTGAACTTCCATTACTCCATTACTCCATTACTCCACTACTCCACTACTCCATTATTGCATTACTCCAACATTCCAATATCCCATTGAACATCATGAGGTCTGAAGACAAATGAAGATATTACTGATGGTTCCTTTAAATCTGGGTTTAGCGAAGGGAGATCGTCCTCCTTTTGCGGACCTTGGCCTGGGTTATCTTGCTACCGCCCTGAAAAAAGAAGGACATGAGGTTTTTATTCGAGGCTGGAATATAAAAAGCGGCAAAGACGAGTTCCTCCCCTATTTAGAAAAAATCAACCCGGAACTAGTGGGGGTGAAGGTTTTTACCAGGAACATGCCCGATGCCCTGGCAAGCACGGAAATAATTAGAGAGGCGTTGCCAGAATGCACCTTAGTTGTTGGAGGCCCCCACCCTTCGGCAAGCCCGCCTGACGAAACCATGGCCGATTTTTCATCCGTGGATTTTGCCTTTCAGGGAGATGGCGAAAAAGGCCTCCCCATGTTATGTAAAGCGCTCGGCCAAAAGGAACAGCCAAACCAATTTCAGGACATACCCGGTTTGATCTGGCGCGAATCCGGCAAAGTTCACCATAACCATAATCTGCTAAGCACTGATCTGGAAGAAATCGGGCTCCCGGACTGGGAACTCCTGGACCCCGCCGGCCATTTGCCTCCCAAGGCCAGTCGGAAACAGCTCGACGGCATTGCCGCCCCAATATCGGTTACCCGCGGTTGTCCTGCAAAATGTACCTTTTGCTGCGCCCATAAAATGGCCGGTTTCCCTGTCAGGGCCAGAAGTCCCCGGCATGTGATGGAAGAGATAAAACTTCTTTACCATAAATATCGGGTTCGGCATTTATGTATCACGGATACAAACTTTCTTTATTATAAAGAGCTGGTGGAAGAATTATGTAAT
Source organism: Nitrospinia bacterium (assembly GCA_029261755.1). GTDB lineage: Bacteria > Nitrospinota > Nitrospinia > JACRGO01 > JACRGO01 > JACRGO01. The sequence continues at coordinate 1,080 of JAJDAS010000131.1, read as the reverse complement.
CTTATTATCGAGGCAGGACTTCACATTCGGTTTGACACCCCCACCGGTCCGGCGTGGAATATTCTGGACGATAAACTGCTGCCGTTATTGAAAAGGGCGGGATGCAGCATGATAGCACTGGGAATAGAATCCGGTTCCCCCAGGATTAGAAAGCTTATCAAAAAAGAACCGGAATCCATCTCCGAAGTAAAACACACCGTGGATCAACTGAAGAAGTATGGGATTGGCGCGGCGGGTTATTTTTTATTTGGTTTTCCCGAGGAGACCCATGAAGATATAAAGGCCACTATTGACTTGGCTTTTTCCCTGAATCTTGACCATCGAGCCTTCGAACTGGTTTATCCACTACCTGGGACCCCACTCTATGATCATGTGAAAGCGAAATACGGACTAGCGAAGCTGGACTGGCAAAAATTCGATACCAGCAATTCGCCTTATCACCTGGGAGAGGTCAACACCCGGGAATTAAGGCGCTATTTAAGCCGGATATACTTTAAAATTCTTTTGAATCCGAAATTCATTTACCAGAGCCTCTTCGGACAAAACACCCTGGGTACTCCCAAATTATTCCTGAAGCGGGCATTCCAGTATCGTTGGTGAAGAACCTAGCAAAAGATATTTGAAGTTTTTAAACCACAAAATAATAAGGAGCAAAATCTTTCTTAACCACTAATTTCACGAATTACACTAATATATAAATGTTTATTTGTGAAATTAGTGAAATTTGTGGTTCCAAGTCTTAGATTTTAAAATATTTTTTTTTAGATTGTGAGAGACGGATTCTCAGAATGATCATGTAAGTAACTGAAATGTACCTAAAACAACTGATTGCCGATCTGCTGCGCTGGTTTTATTGGTTCCCTTTCCGGTTTACCGTTCAGCATTTAAGTTTCGATACCATCATTCTTCTTGCTAAATTAACTGGAACCTTGGTTTATCTACTTGCTCCGGGCAGAAGAGAAATAATAAGGAAGGAGATTGGTTTATCTCTGGACGAAAATGGTCTGGAAATGAGAACCGGAAATATAGTTTACCGGAGTTTTTTAAATTTTTATCAAACTCAATTTGAATTTTTTTTAT
>JAJDAS010000130.1 GCA_029261755.1 Nitrospinia bacterium | reverse complement strand
TAAATTACACTTTTGGGAGGTAATATGGCTTGTACGAACTCTAATAAACATGCGGATTTAGCCTCGTTTTTTACACTTTTAGGGTAACTTGGCACCCTAAGTCTCTGTTTTTATTGAGTTATTAACCGGACAGCAATGATTTTAAATACATTGCATACTCACTTACGACAATGCTTACCGAAATTGCCGTCTGGTGCAGAGCCTTGTTAGCTGTTTTCTTTCTTAGCAAAAGCAACAATATCTTCAACCAATTTAGAAAGTGAATCAGATTTCAAATCATTCTCCCAAGCGGACTTTAAAGCACGCGCTATTGTAAGAGGATTCTTCTGTAACCCTCCAGGGTTTCCATAGTAATCAGATGCTGAACCTACATAGGTATTCCAATCTTTACCAAATTCATTTTCAATTATTTTGGTAAGATTTGTTTTCCACATGTATAAATCCTTTATGGTAATTGAATCAGAGGGCCATTCATTCAAGTCTACATATTCTAAAAGATTTAAAATTGATCTATTATCCTTTTTATGCATTCCTACTTCAGATTTCCTCCTATCCTCATCCTCAATTTGATCTTTATCAGTATCAGCATCACAAACAACAAAAACTGGTATATTTAATAGTTTAGCCATCGCCAAAGGCTTAATAATTGAGCTTTTCCCTCCCACATGGACAATATGGCACCCATATTTCCTAAAATCCAGAATTCTTTCTGTAAGCATTAAATATGTTGAGATGTAAGCAACATCCTCTATACCTTCAGTTAAAATCAAATTATTACAGAAAAACATTTCATTAATTATCGGATTTAGAGACGGATATAGTTTTGCCAACATCCCTTCTTCTTTTAACGCCTTTTGTCCAGATGATTCAAGCTTCTCAGACAAGTCTGTATATGAAAGCTGGGAGATATAGGATGTGCTGGGCGTATCCTTTTCTCTAACAACTCTTATCGCCTCAAAATTGTCACCTGGAATAAATAAAGGATTATGTGAACAAATCAAAATTTGAGAGTCTTTTTCTGAAAGGCCATTTAAAGTTTCTGCGAGATATTTAGCTTGAGGAGGATGTTGGTAAATTTCTGGTTCCTCTATCCCCATTATCAATGTTGGAGCAGTTTCATCAGAAATATTTGTTAATTCTTGAAGCAAAGCAAGCATATATGAGCGCTGCAAACCATGCCCAAATCTTGCCAAATCACCCTCAAATCCTCGTTCACCGATTCTGATATATGCCCAAGGCTCTTCAACTTTAACTGACTTGTCAGAATCTTGTTTCCACAGGATTTGAGAGGTGATACCAGGGTGTGCCCAAGACTCCAAACTATCCTGCAATGTTGAGGATATTGAATCTAATGCAGATTGCTCTTCTTCCAATATTTTTTGATATTCTTCTTGTGTATCTTTCTTTAATTTGCCAACTTTGTCTGAAAAATTCACTTTTGATCTAACGGTTCTTGCTAATAATTGTCCTAAAGCTGAGTTCTTTGATTCTTCACTTTCTTCTGTCGCATCTTTTGAAGCAGAAATAAAGACCCATTGGACATAGCGAGCTAACCTATTGGCTCCTTTACTTACGCCATAAAACTGATCTGGACTTGGTATTAAATTGCAATCATCAGGATGATCTGCTTCATATTTTCTGAGGGCATCAGCCATTGCAGGTTTTGTTCCTGCCTTGGGCAATTCAGTATTGGTTTTTTGCAGGTCTTGATAAATAAGCTTCAATTCAGAAACTTTTTCGCCATTCTTATCTGCTTCAAAATATTTCCGGAAATTCTGTAAGCCCAGACGATTTCCATATTGTTTAACTTCGGCACTGTCAGTAGCGGTATCATATTTTGCGACAGAAGATATAATCAACTTGTCTTGCCTTACATAATCAGATAGTTCATCTTTTGCAGCTTCTGAAAGCTCTGTGAAAGTAACTGTGACCTTTACTGGCTCATCTGTATTTTTATGGTGGAAATCTTCATTAGTAAGTTTGCTTAGGTCGGTCTTACTATCCTTATACTGTCTGAAAAATACATTCAATGCATTTAAGATAGTTGATTTACCAGAACCATTTGCACCAACAAAGCAAGTATAGTTATCAAAACTAATTGTCTCATCCTTAAAACTTCTAAAGTTTTCTATTCTTACAGATTCGATTTTCATGATTTTTTCCTTTTAACAGCTAACAACTAATTTACTATTTTCTTCTTTCCCAAGTCTGCGGGCAAAACATAGCAGAACGGCAAATGTTTATCAAACAACAAAACGCCGAAAATTCTTCAGATGGCTTTTTCCCCGTTTTTATTATTTTATGAAAATAGGGGCAAAAAAACGATATTTGTAATATCTGAGCAAAATATCCAATTGGATGAAATGAAAAAACCATAAAATCAGGAAATAATCCTACAAATCAGCGAATTATTGGAAAAGGAAAAACAATAACCTTCTCTGTTTTGAAAAACAAGCTGAATTCTCCCACCGCCAGATTTTGAAGGAAACTATCTTATGCAACAATTCGTAATGCAACATACGGGACAATATTAAAAGCAAATATGACTATTTTAAAAAAAGTCATGCCAGCATAATGAATTGCGTTGAACGTCTCTACAGGAATCTTGAACCACTTGCTATGCATCCGATACACCAAATCATGAGCAAATGCCAGGACTAAAAACCACCACAGCAACAATCCCATATTAATTACAGCACACCATCCCAATACTCCACGTAATATTTCAACAGTCATTTACATTCTCCGTTTTTGTAAATAATTTACAAAAAAAAATCTATTTTATCCCATGCCATGCATTTTTTTTCTTCAATATTTCTCTCTCTGCGGTCTATTAGGAGTCTATTAATGCCAAAAACAAAAAAAGCACTTAGCCGAAAATGACAGCTAAGTGCTTGATTTTATTGGAGCCGACGAGTGGAATTGAACCACCGACCTGCTGATTACGAATTAGTTGTCTCTACGCCTTTTCC
>JAJDAS010000129.1 GCA_029261755.1 Nitrospinia bacterium | reverse complement strand
GGTTGTTGAGAATGGTTGCTATGGTGGGGGTTTCTCCGTCCGGGCTTTTGATCTCCTTGCTTTCGGCAATCTGTTGCAGGGTTTCCGGATCAACCGTTCCCACTCCGGGTTGAATAAGGTTCACCACGATCAAACCCACGAAGACGGCGAGGATTGTGGTGCTGAGGTAGTAAAAAACGGCCACTCCGCCTGGTTTCCCCAGCTTGCGAATATCGCCCAGACCCAGGATTCCGCTCATTACACTTGTTACCACCAAAGGAACCACCATCATCTTGAGCAGCCGGAGGAAAATTTCACCTCCCACGTGCAGTTTCATGGAAAAGTGGGGGAAAAGCAGCGCGATGATAACAGCCAGGATGATGGCCCCCATGATCCAGAGGGTCAGGTGGCTTTTCTTTTCTTTGTTGTTCTCGTCCATAGAATCTCCTCTTATTAAAAGCGGTTCAACCGGCAACCGCATCAAAAAACTCTCTCAGCTTCCCGTGGTCCTTTCGGCCTGGTTCCCTTTCCACGCTGCTGGAGACGTCCACGGCATAGGGCCGGACCTCACAAATGGCCTCTCCAACATTTTCCGGATTCAGGCCACCCGCCAGGATGATCCTGCCGAACCGGGAAGTTGACCTTGCCAGAGACCAGTCAAACTTCTCGCCGCTTCCTCCATACTCCTCGTTGGAGTAGCTGTCCAGTAATAAGGCGCTGGTAAAAGAGAAAGAGGAGAGATCTTGTAAAGATTGCTCATCTTTCACCCTCACCGCCTTCACCACCTTGAACCTTGAACCTTGCTCGCTGATCCTTGAAACAAGTTGTTCACAGTAGCCGGGGTTTTCGTCACCATGCAGTTGGATGATGTCCAGCTGACAACTCACCGCCGTACTCAACACCTCTTCGATCTCTTTATTAACAAAGACACCCACGGCTTGGACGAAAGGGGGAAGGGATTTGATGATTTCCAGCGCCTTTTCGGGGCGGAAATACCTTGGACTGGGCTCATGAAAGATGAAACCCAGGGCGTCCGCTCCGCAGGCTACCGCCCCCTCTGCGTCCTCCGTGTTGGTAATCCCGCAGATTTTGACTCGGACTCTTTTGTTTGCTGGAAGATTGAGAGTGGACACTGGGGAATGGGGAAAGGGGAAAAGGCCAGCTATAGTTAGAGAAGCATATTTTCAAAAAATTGAATATCGAATGTCGAACAAGGAAGCGCAGAATTTCGAAGTTTTTCCTTTAGCATTCGAAATTCCTTGTTCGATATTCGACATTCAGGCCTTTAAACAACAAAACCTTCCAAAAAAAATAGCTTCAGCCCTAAATCTGACGATTACTGCTAATGCTTAAAATGCCTGATGCCGGTGAATACCATGGCGATGTTCAGTTCGTTGGCGGCTTCGATGATGTCTTTATCACGTATGGAGCCTCCCGGTTGAATGATGGCGGCGATCCCCTGCTCCGCCGCCGCCTCAATGGCGTCCCGGAAAGGGAAAAAGGCGTCCGAGGCCATAACCGCGCCCTTTATAGAATGTGTTGCCTTGGAGATGGCGATTTTGGAGCTGTCCACCCGGCTCATCTGACCTGCGCCCACGCCGATGGTTTGATTGTCGAAGGCGTATATGATGGCGTTGGACTTCACATGTTTGGCCACCTTCCAGGCAAAGCGCATGGCCGACCACTCCTCTTCGCTAGGTTGGCGCTTGGTAACCACCCTTAGCTTGTCTTCGATGCAGTCCACGCTATCTGTCTCCTGGACCAGAATCCCTCCGCTGATGTTTTTGATTTCAAAGTCCTTCTGGTCTTTATTTCCCAGGGGAAGTTTCAGGAGCCGAATGTTCTTCTTTAGCGAAAAGACCACCAGGGCCTCTGGAGAGAAGTCGGGCGCTATGACGGCCTCCACAAAATTCTTGGTAATCTCCTGAGCCGTTTCCTCATCCACCGTTTTATTAAGCCCGATGATTCCTCCAAAGGCTGAAACGGAATCCACCTCCCTGGCCTTGATGAAAGCGGAAAGGAGGGAAGGGTCGGAGGCCGCCCCGCAGGGGTTGGTGTGCTTGATGATGACGGCGGTGGTTTCCTCGAATTCTCGTACCAGGTCGTAAGCCGACTGGAGGTCCACAATGTTGTTGAAGGAAAGCTCCTTGCCCTGGAGTTTTTCGGCAGAGGTGATTCCCTCTCCCTGGTTCCCCGGCCTCTTGTAGAAAGCAGCGGTTTGGTGAGGGTTTTCGCCGTATCGGAGGGACTGGACCTTTTCGTAGATTAGGTTCAACTGCTGGGGAAATTCCTCCTCCGTATCGCCGATTTGCTCCGTCAGATAGTTTTGGATCAGGCCATCGTACCGGGAGGTATGCTGGAAGGCGTCTCTTGCCAACCGGCGGCGAGTTTTGAGGGTGGCGCTGTTGTTATTTCCGTCCATCTCTTGAAGGACTACCTGGTAGTCGGTCGGATTTACCACAATAGCTACGGATTGGTGGTTTTTGGAGGCGGAGCGTACCATGGCAGGACCGCCGATGTCGATGTTTTCAATGGCCTCTTCCAAGGTGGCGTCCGGTTTGGATATGGTGGCTTCGAATGGATAGAGGTTGATGGCTACCAGGTCGATGGGTTTGATCCCGTGTTCTTCCATGGTTTTTTGGTGGGCGGAGTTGTCTCGGAGTCCAAGGATTCCACCGTGGATCTTGGGGTTGAGAGTCTTCACCCGGCCATCCAGCATCTCCGGGAAGCCGGTGTAATCCGATATGAGCACCACGGGAATTTCCGCCTCTTTCAGGGCTTTGGCCGTTCCCCCGGTGGAGAGTATCTCAACGCCTCTTTTATGGAGTTCCCTGGCAAATTCCACGATTCCGGTTTTGTCCGAGACGCTAAGCAAGGCACGTTGAATTGGGTACATGAATCAGTCCTTTCCTTAACAATGCAAAAAGAAAAAATGTTACCATAACCACCCAAGTTATTCCAAGGTAAGGGTACGGAGAGTGGCTTAAACAAAGGGGATTGAGTTATGACGGTAAAGAGTCGAGGAATGCTTTCGCTCCAGCGGTTACCCACTCCGAATTGATAAGTTTTCCTGTTTGGTCTACAATTTGAGAATAATGCTTTTTAATGAGCTTCGGCCAGAAAAAGTGGCTGAAGAACAGTTGAAAAAAAGAAAAAATTTAACATGGAATGCTGAACATGGAAAAGGGACCTTTAGAAGTAACCGGCGAGTCAGAAATTGAGGTCTGCACTTGTATGCAGTCCAGGCACTGGCCTTTTTGCGACGCCACACACCACACCTTGGGAGGAGATGGCCCAAGACTTGTTGAGTTGGATAAGGACAAAACCTACCACATTTGCCGTTGTTTTAAAACCAAAAATTCGCCCTTCTGCGATGGCTCACATAAAAATTGATTTTTCACCGAGCCCTGGTAAGTGCCCTTCAATCATACTTTTTATGGTATTCCTTTATTCTTCTCGCGAATTCCTGGCCAAAGGCATAGCATTGATCCAATTCCTCTGAAGAGGCCTTATATTGAAACTGAAGTCCCGGTTCCATGGACTCAAGTTTCATCTGCTTAAACATGCCATAAAGCCAATCCACTGCTCCACCTCGCCATCCACAACTTCCAAAAGCGCCTGTAATTCTGTCCTTGGGCCTCAAGCCTTTTAAGTGGAACATGAATTCCGCTACGGATGGAAAAACCTCGTTATTCAAAGTCGGGGAACCCACAAGGCATCCCCTTGCCTTCCAGAACTCTTTGATCGCTACACTGGTGGGGGAGGCTCTTAGTTTGACCACCTTGCAATCCACCCCCTCGTCCCTGATCCCCAAAATGATGGGTTGGGTCATCTTCTCCGTGCTATGCCACATGGTATCAAATATCACGAGAGCCCTGAGGTTGGTCTTTCCCGACGCCATGTCACTATACATCTGAATAGCTTTTTGAGGTTCCTTTCGCCAGATGATTCCGTGGTCGGGCGCTATCATATCAATCTCCATGCACAAGTCATTTAGTTTTTTAATGGTGGATTTTATCAGATTGCCAAAAGGCATGAGAATGTTGGCATAATAATCAATGGTGGCGTCCTCCAGGCCGGAATGAGACGCCAGCCTTGCGAGTTCATCGTCGAACATGGCCGTTGAAGCATAATGTTGGCCAAAGGCATCCTGCGAAAACAGGAGTTTTGCTTCTCTGACGTAGGTAAACATGGAATCCGGCCAATGAAGCATGGGAGTTTCAAGAAAGGTGAGGGTGTACTTGCCCGTCTTGAGTTTGTCTCCTGTCTTCACTATTTTGATTTTCCAAGTTGAAATGTCAAAGAACTTTCTCATCCCCTCGGCGCCTTTTTCGGTGGTGTAGATTACGGCTTTCGGCGCCAATGCCATCATCTTCTCCAGACCACCCATATGGTCATTTTCAATATGATTGATGATGATATTTTTTATTTCTGACGGGTTGATTAGACTTTTAATATTATCGATGGAAATGTCGGTGAAATCTTCTTTCACGGAATCAACGAGGGTAATCTCCTTATCCATGATCAAATAATTGTTGTAAGTCGTGCCGTTAGGCACTGTATACCCATGGAAGTCCCTTACCGCCCAATCGATAGCGCCAACCCAGAAGATATTGGGCTTAATTTCAATAGATTTCATTTGACAGTTCCTTTTCGAATTTCCACTTTAAAGTCTCCCAATATAAGTGTACTTGAGAGTATTTTCTTTTCTACTATGCAATATTCGCCTCCTATTCTTTTAAAAATATCACATTAACCTTTGGAAATACCAATGAAGTCCAGGCAACCAGGACAGCCTCCATCCTCCGTCCCATTGCGCTCTTGCCTTCCTTTTGAGCTTGGCGTATCCTACTTTGGCATAGGGCAACTACGTCAGTAGCAAACTCAAACCTCATGACCATATGGACTTCAGACAGCTGGAAATATTTATCAAAATTGTGGATTTGAAGAGCTTTTCCCAAGCCGCGAAGGCGGTTTACCTCACCCAGCCCACCCTCACCACTCACATGCAGTCCCTGGAGAACGAACTGGGACTAAAGTTGCTGGATCGACTGGGAAGGGAAGTGATCCCCACCACGGCTGGAAAACTTTTGTACAAGTACGCCAAAAAATTGGTAACCATTAAAGATGAAGCCAAGCAGAGTATGAAGCAACTCACGGGAAAGATGGCAGGGAGGGTCATGGTGGGGGGAAGCACCATCCCTGGAGAATACCTGCTGCCCACCTTAATAGGCCGGTTCAAAAAGAACTATCCAGGCATCACGGTATCGGTTGTGGTAAGAGACAGCTCCGACATCGCAGAAAAGGTTCTCAAAGGAGATTGCGAGCTGGGCGTCATAGGCTCCAGGGTTGAAGAAAGCCGACTGGATTGCCGAGAGTTTATCGAGGACGAACTCATCCTCATTGCCGCTCCCAAATATCCGTTGCTCCCCAAAGGTCAAAGGGACGCGGAGAAGATCCTCTCTGTTCCATTCGTAATTCGGGAAAGAGGCTCAGGTTCACGATCCACCATGGAAAAATGGTTGTCTGAATTGGGTGTGGACCCATCGAAACTTAACATAGTGGCGGAGATGGGTAGCACGGAAGCCGTGAAGCAGGCGGTAAAGGCGGGACTCGGAATATCCATGGTCTCCTCACTCTCGGTGAAAGAGGAGCTTCGCCATAAATCCCTCAAGACGGTCCCTCTGGAGGGGAAAAAGCTCCAACGGCATTTTCACATCATTTCCAGCCGGAAAAGAACCATGTCCCCCGTGTGCCAGGCATTTTTGAATTTTTTGTTGGCTAACGGGAAAAAAGCGTAGCGTATTAATTTCGTACAGAGTCTCCGGTATTTTGTTACTTACCACTGAGAGCGAACTATTCACGCCTTGGCCAGCGCCGCGCCGCAGCATTTTTTATACTTTTTTCCACTCCCGCAAGTACAAGGATCGTTCCGGCCTACTTTGGGGGCTTCGCGTTTGACGGTATGCACCTCCGCCGGTCCGCCTCCCGCCATTTCTCCCCTGTGCTCTCTCATCCTTACAGGCTTGGGCGTAGATTCCATATGCAGGTCGTTGCTCGTTGAAACATTCACATGGTAAACAGTCTGTACAATGGACTCCTTGCTACGGCCGATCATATCACTAAAGAGGTCGAACCCTTCCCTTTTATATTCATTGAGTGGATTTTTTTGCGCGTATCCGCGTAGGCTAACCGACTCCTTCAAATGATCCATGGAAAGGAGATGGTCCTTCCACTGGCCGTCGATGGTTTGAAGCATAATCTGAGTTAGAAGTGGCTTAATAATTTCGGAAGGGATATTCTTTTCGCGATCATCATAAAGGCTTTGCACAATCTCAAGCAATTTCACCTTTAATTCGTCACGATTGACGTCGGTGATATCCACCGCTTCCTTTCCATCGGAAAACTCAATCTTTCCTTCATCTATTTTAAATTTACAATGAATGGCGAAGAGCCGGAACATCGCTTCTTCTAATCCGACCAGGTCCCATTCCTCGGAATGAACATTTGGGTCCACATAAGTGTCCAGATTTTCATCCAGAATATCATCCACCATCTCCATAAAAGTTTCCTGGAGGTTTTCCCCGGTGAGAATATCCCGCCTGAGGCTGTAAATCACAACCCTTTGCTTATTCATCACATCGTCATACTCCAGAAGATGCTTCCGAATGTCAAAGTTGTGCCCCTCCACCTTTTTCTGGGCATTTTCCACCGCCCTGGAGATAAATTTATGTTCAATGGGCTCTCCCTCTTCCATGCCTAGCTTTTCCATGATTCCCGCTATTTTATCGGAGCCAAAGATACGCAACAGATCATCTTCCAGGGAAAGGTAGAATCGGGAGGAACCGGGGTCTCCCTGCCTGCCGGAACGGCCCCTCAACTGATTGTCGATGCGGCGGCTTTCGTGTCTTTCCGTAGCGATGATGTGGAGCCCGCCCAAATCGGGGACCCCTTCCTCCAAGACAATATCGGTTCCCCTTCCCGCCATGTTGGTGGCGATGGTGACGGCCCCTTTGTGGCCTGCCTTGGAGATGATTTCCGCTTCCTTTTCATGGTGCTTCGCGTTGAGCACATTATGTTTGATACCCCTTTTCTTCAACAGACTGCTAAGCCTTTCAGACTTCTCTATGGAAATAGTTCCCACCAGTGCTGGCTGGCCTCTCTGGTTCAGTTCCTCGATCTCATCCGCTGCAGCGTTGAATTTTTCCCTGACGGTCTTGTAGATAACATCGGCGTTCTCCTTGCGGATCAACGGTTTGTTCGGGGGAATGACTAAAACACCCAGTTTATAAATAGAAGCAAATTCGGCGGCTTCCGTATCGGCGGTCCCGGTCATTCCTGCCAGTTTGTTGTATAGCCTGAAATAGTTTTGAAAGGTGATGGTGGCCAGGGTTTGGTTTTCGCTTTCGATCTTGACGTTCTCCTTGGCTTCCAGAGCCTGATGGAGACCATCGCTATAGCGCCTGCCCGGCATGAGTCTGCCAGTGAAGTCATCAACAATGATTACCTCCCCATCCTTCACCACATAATCCACATCTTTCTTGAAGATCTTGTGGGCTTTCATGGCCTGGTTTACGTGGTGGACTATCTCAATATGCTTAGGCTCATAAAGGTTCTCAATGTTGAGTGACTTTTCTACCTTCGCCACACCCTCTTCGGTAAGGGCCACCGTCTTGCTTTTTTCCTCAATGCTAAAATCCCCTTTCTGGATCTGGGGAATGATTCTGTTTATTTTATAATACTTGTCCGTGGAGTCTTCCGAAGGACCAGAAATGATGAGAGGGGTCCTGGCCTCATCGATGAGGATGCTGTCCACTTCATCCACAATGGCGAAGTTCAGCTCTCTCTGGACATAGTCGCTGAAGGAATATTTCATGTTGTCGCGAAGGTAATCAAAACCGAACTCGTTATTGGTTCCGTAAGTTATATCCGAGCCGTATGCCTCCTGCCGTTGGGAATCGGTCAACCCATGCTTAACCACGCCCACGGAAAGCCCCAAAAACTTGTAAATAGTGCCCATCCATTCGGTGTCTCTTGTGGCGAGATAATCGTTCACCGTTACCACATGGACTCCCTTACCCGTCAAGGCGTTCAGATAGACCGGCAGGGTCGCCACCAGTGTCTTCCCCTCTCCGGTCTTCATTTCGGCGATTTTCCCCTCATGGAGTACCACTCCTCCTATAAGTTGAGCATCGAAATGCCGCATATTCAGAGTTCTCTTACCAGCTTCCCTGACCACTGCAAAGGCCTCGGGCAGGAGTTCTTCCAGTGTGGAGCCGTTATTGACCCTTTCTTTAAACGCGCCTGTTTTTTGCCGAAGTTCATCATCCGACAGCTTTTGTACGCTATCTTCCAAGGCGTTGACTTGGAGAACATATTTTTGGAGCCGGGCAAGTTCACGGTCATTTTGAGTTCCGAATAATTTTTTTAGAGTGGTGGTGATCATAAATTTTTACCTTTGCGAAAAAAAAACCCCAGCAAAAAAAATATCTTCTGCCGGGGCGTTCATTAACGATTTTTGAAGCAGTGAGAAGAAAGTCTACAAAAAGAGCAAGCTCCTCTTTGTCTTTATTCTTTTAAAGACCTTGAGCGCTCTCTTCCAGGATGTACCGTAATGGATTAACCGGGACGTTTTTTACAAGAACTTCGTAATGCGTATGGGGGCCTGTACTCTTTCCAGTGTTTCCAACCAAACCGATGAGCATTCCTCTTTTCACTCTGTCGCCTACCTTGACGAAATTTTTCGCGTTGTGGCCGTACCTTGTAACTACACCGTAGCCATGGTCGATTTCGATCATGGTACCATAGCTGTTGTTGCGGCCTGCTCTAATAACTACACCGTTAGCTGTTGCAGCGATGGGAGAACCGGCACGGGCGGCTATGTCAATTCCTTCGTGAAGTTCCTTGGAATTGGTGAACGGCGATCTTCTATATCCAAAACCGGAGGTAACCCACCCTCTACTTGGCCATATAGAAGGAGTAGAAGAGAGAAGAGAGGATTGGTTTTTATAAAACTCATCCAACTCCAGAAAGCTTATTTCTTGTAGCTCAGACCTTGCCTTCAAATTTTCCAGGTCTTCGCGAATGGAAGAGATAAGAGGCTCGCTGCTAAAATTACGAGAATTGCGGGAATTGCTTTGATCCAGATTAGTATGGGATCCACCGAGCCCTAAATTTCCATTTTGTCCATTCCCGGATGGCTCCAGGGCTGTTATCACACGTAGCTTCCTGTCAAATTTTTCGAGCCGTACCATTTGCGACTCAAACTCTTCGATGCTCTTTGCAAATTTGTGGAGTTGAACCTGTTGGTACTGGTTTTCTTCCCGCAATCTATCCAGTTCCACAACCTCGCCGCTTATTTCGAAATAACTATTATAGGAATAGTAAGAAGCGACGGTAAAGACTATGGAAAAAATCAAAAGAAATGAGAGAAAAATCTTCGCAACGGTTTTATGAAGCTGAATACGGCGTGGATTGCTGGAGGTGTTTGAAAAAACCATCAAGTTGTAGTAATTGTCCGCCATTTGTTAACTCCTTTAAATTCTACAATAAAAAACAAAAAGTTTTTAAAGTGAAAAATGATTTTTGAATGATTTTAAATGCATTGAATTTATAGGATTTTATCTTAATTGTCAAGTGTTTATAGAAATTTTTCAAAAAAAATATTGCTAAAAATTGCACTGTTTGCCATATTTCAAATTTTACATGGACCGTACAATATCTTGTATGCCAAATATTTATACCAAAAAAAATTAACAAACGCAAGCTAAATCCTTGAATATTAATGGATTTTTGAAAAAATAAATTGCTATCTATTTTATTGTCGGCAATGATTAAAAGCGATTCTGGAGAAATCAATGCCGCATCTTGTAGGTCTCCAAACTACTTTGCGTTTCTTTCATATTTTGCTATTATTATTGGAATCTGGAGTTTGAAAAGACTGTTCGTACAGCCACTATTAAAAAAAACTCATGAGCCGGACAAAAAAATATTTCAGCACAATTTGCCCGTTTGCCATATTGATCCTTCTAATGGGAGTTTTTCCCACTTGGGCTTTAAGTTCTCAAGGAAAAAACGAGGTCGAAGCGATTCATGCCGCGCAGGTGCTTCTTTTTAAATGCGACTCGGTAGACGAAGTAGAGCAAATGCTGAAAAGGCTCAAAAGCGCGGGGGTTGATACGATCATAGTCAGAGTTTTTCAAAATCGTTATGACAGGGTTTACCGGTTCATCAAACCCAAACATAAGGTGGGTGTCTATTTTCAAACCGAACATGCGCCGGTGGTGGGCGATATTCTATCCACGGTGATTTCTATTTCCCGAAAACAAGGTTTAAAAGTCTTCGCCTGGATGACCACCAGACAATGTGATTGGGTTGTGGAAAAACATCCCCGATGGGTGGATAAAAAATATGATTTCAAATCCCGAGAATATATTGCAGACAAGAAAGTTGATCTATTTCATCCGGAGGCGCAAAAATATTTCACCAGCTTGTACCGTGATTTGGCTATGTACGATATCGACGGAATCCTTTTTCAGGATGACCTTGTTTATCGTTACACCGAAGGTTTTTCTCCTGCCGCAACAAGGGCATTTTCACAGGAAACTCTCATTAAGGCCGATCCATCGCTTCTTTACAAGAAAATCGTAAACCGCGCAGGGAAGTACTACGCCGTTGAGTTTTCTACTCAATTCTGGGATTGGGTCAGATGGAAAAACAGGTCCATTCTAAAATTTACTCATGTCCTGGTGCAGAATATGAAGCAGTTAAACCCTACCCTGAAAATCGCCTTAAACCTTTATTACGAAACGGTGATGGAACCAAAAAACGGTCTGGCCTGGCTGGCACAGGATTTTCAGGAGTCGCTAAAATATGATTTTGATTACTTCTCCGTAATGGCTTACCATCTTCAAGTGCAAAAAGAGCACAAACTTACGGACTCGCAGGTGATCCAAAAAATGGAAACCCTTGCCTCCAGACTTGTGGAGTGGCTGGACAACCCTTCCAGGGCGCTAATCAAGCTTCAAGTAAAGGATTGGAAAACGGGAAAACGGGAATACGGCCAAAGACTGGAAAAGGTATTCCAGGCTGTTACAGAAAAAGGGAAAACCAGCCTGGCCTTTATTCCTTGCGATAAAAACACTCCATTGCAAACCATTGAACGCTACTTCAAACCGAAAAAGAAAATTGCTCAGTACCGAGGTTCTGTTTCAACTTCAAATAACTGATCGATGATGCTTCTTGACATCAATCATCCCAACAAAATCTAACTGGAGAAATAGACAAAATGAGAAGCGATAGAATAAAAAAAGGATTGGAACGTGCGCCGCATAGGGCTCTTTTATACGCTACGGGAATCACGCCTGGCGAAATGGATAAACCTTTCATCGGACTTATTTCCAGTTTTACCGACAGTGTGCCCGGCCATATCGGGTTTCGCGACCTGGAGCGGGCCATTGAAAAAGGAATCCATTCTGGAGGAGGTTACGCTTTTATGTCTTCCCTGCCAGGGCTTTGCGACGGTATTGCGATGGGGCATAAGGGAATGCATTATTCCCTGCCGTCGCGGGAACTCATTGCCGATATGGTGGAAACGCTGGTGGAAGCCAACGCCTTTGACGCGGTGGTCCTATTAACCAATTGCGATAAGTTTACCCCGGGAATGCTCATGGGAGCGGCCAGGGTGGACATTCCAGCTGTGGTGGTCACCGCAGGGCCGATGATGTCCGGCCGCTTAAAAACCAAGCGGCTTTCTCTGGTGCGGGACACCTTCGAGGCGGTGGGAAGATGCCAAAGCGGCGCGATATCAGAGGAAGAGGTAGTCGAATTGGAAAAAGAGGCGTGCCCCGGTCCCGGCTCCTGCCAAGGACTCTATACCGCCAACACCATGGCCTGCCTCACGGAAGCGCTGGGCATGTCCCTTCCCGGATGCGGAACCGGACTAGCCGTCTCTTCCAAAAAAAGGCGGATCGCTTTTGAATCGGGCAAAAGGGCGGTGGATTTAGCCAGGAAAGGAATCACCGCCAGGAAAATTCTCACCAGAGAGGCTTTTGAAAATGCCATCCGTCTCGATTTAGCCCTGGGAGGCTCCACCAATACCGTTCTCCATCTTTGCGCCATCGCCCATGATGCCGGAGTGAAACTGGAGCTGGAACTTTTTGATGAGCTGAGCCGCACAACGCCGCAACTTACCAGCATCCGGCCGGGTGGGGAAGACTTCATGGAAGATCTGGAGTTTGCGGGTGGCGTTCCCGGAGTTACTAAAAGTCTGGGTGAGTTGATGAATAATAATTTGAATGTCTGCGGTCTGAAGGCACACGAGATTGCAAGCTTGAACTCCATAGACGATGAAGAGGTGATTCGTTCCACGGACAACCCATATCGAAAAGAGGGAAGTCTTGCAGTCCTAAGGGGAAACCTGGCAGTTGACGGCTGCATTGTCAAACAGTCGGCTGTAAGTGAGAAAATGATGGAGTTTACCGGAACGGCAAAGGTTTATGATTCTGAAGAAGAGGCCATGAAAGCCATCATGGGCAAGAATATAGCGGCGGGAGATGTGTTGGTCATTCGCTACGAAGGCCCCAAAGGCGGACCTGGTATGCGGGAGATGCTTTCTCCCACGGCGGCCATCTCCGGCATGGGGTTGAACGATTCCGTAGCCTTGCTTACGGATGGCCGTTTTTCAGGCGGAACCCGAGGTCCATGCATCGGCCATATTTCTCCCGAGGCCATGGAGGGAGGACTTATCTCTCTGGTACAAGACGGAGACAAAATTCTGATTGATATTCCAAATCGAAAAATCGATCTTCTGGTGGAGGAGTCCGAGATAGAAAAACGACGCTCCCAATGGAGCCCACCGGAGCCAAAAATAAAAACCGGATATCTCTCGCGCTACGCCAGAATGGTCACTTCGGCCAACACAGGGGCGGTGGTGAAGTAGTTTAAAAGTTAATTTCAACTGTCCCCATGAACCATACAAACAGTAAAAACAATAGTTGCCCTGTATGGGCTATATACTTCAGCCCAGGGTAAAATACTCTGCTTTGTGAGTATTGCAACCCTGGGTCCCTTTTCATCATTTTTTTTTACCCTGTAGGGGTAACATAATAGCGAGCAACCTTAGTGATTTATTTAAAGGCGCTGTGTCGTAATCTTAAATAGTAAGGGGGTGTTACATATGGCGGTCTTTGTTTGCACAAGCTGTGGCGCAACCCGTGAAGGGCGCTGCAAGCCTAAAAAATGCCAGAAATGCGGCAAATCCGGTAATGACCTGTTTGAGAAAAAATAGTTTGCAAAGTAAGAACGTGTCGGCAAAGGAGGTTTTAACCACTTTGCCGATACGTTTTTTTTGCATGTATTTAAATATGAGGAGCAAATATGAAGATCGCCATCGCCGGACTTCAAAATTCGGGTAAGACTACTGTCTTCAACGCCCTAACGGGTCTTAATTCCGAAACTACGCCCTATGCCTCCCTTATGGAGGCGCCCAACATAGGCATCGTCAAAGTCCCTGACGCTCGGGTGGATAAATTGTCGAAAATCTACAAACCCAAAAAAATAACCAACGCCACCATCGAATATGTGGACTTCATCGGGCTTAATCCGGGAGATGCCGAGCACAACCGGAAAGTCTTTGACCTGATCAAAGATGCAGACGCAGTGGTCTTCGTGGTACGGGAGTTTCAGGATGACTCCATCCCACACCCGGAAGGGGGGGGCGATCCCATCCGAGATGTAGGAAATATCGAGACGGAATTGATTTTTTTTGACCTGGAATTGGCGGAAAAAAGGCTTACCAGAATGGAGGACTCAAAAAAACGTGGCAAAAAACCGGATGAGTCCGAAAAAGTGGTCCTCTTAAAGTGTAAGGAAGCCCTGGAAAACGAAACCCCATTAAGAAGCGTGGAATTTACGGAAGAAGAAGAAACCTCCCTTCACCACCTGCAATTTCTTTCCATGAAGCCGAACATGGTGGCCCTCAATATCTCTGAAGAAAAGATCGGGAGCGATGCCGTCCGGGAGTTAACGCAATCCATAATCCAAAAATACCATCTGTCGGAAGATACCGTCATCTCCTTAAGTGGCAAGATCGAGATGGAGATCGCGCAGCTTTCACCGGAAGAAGCAGAGGAGTTCATGAAGGACCTGGGAATCACGGAACCGGCCTTGAACAGGCTGGTAAAAGCCAGTTACACGAAGCTTGGGCTCATCTCTTTCCTCACCGTTGGAACCGATGAGGTTAGGGCCTGGACCATCACCGGCGGTGATACCGCCTTGAAGGCTGCGGGCAAAATCCATTCGGATATCGAGAGAGGGTTTATCCGGGCGGAACTGGTGGGCTACGGTGATTTTATGGATTCCAACGGCAACATGGCGGAAGCCCGAAAAAAAGGAACGCTTCGACTGGAGGGCAAGACCTATGTGGTGGAGGATGGAGATATTATCAATTTTCGGTTTAATGTGTGATCACATGAGCAATTATTTGAAACCATTTTTTTCTTAATCCATCTAAAAATATTTGGCGTGCGGTGACTTTAAACCCACCGCACAAACATTAATTTCTTTTGGGGAGGGTGAGTACCATGAAACATCTTTTATTAACCGCCGTTATTGCTTTGTTGCCGTATTCCGCATGG
>JAJDAS010000128.1 GCA_029261755.1 Nitrospinia bacterium | reverse complement strand
AAAATATTTATTGTTAGTGTCCATTAGTGGTTAAACCTACTTTCCAGGCAGCGTAAAACTGAAAACGGCGCCGGATTCAGGATGATTTTCCACGTTAATGGCACCGCCGTGGGCTTCCACGATTTTCTTGGCGATGGCCAAGCCCAGCCCAGTGCTTGTTTCTCCACCGGTGGGTTGCGCGCTTAGTTTTTGGAAGGTTCCGAAAAGCTTACCCTGGTCTTCGGGGGAAATACCCGGGCCTTCATCACGAACGGACACCTTCGCCATTGCCTCATCCCGTTCCAATGAGATGAAAACGCCGGAGCCTGGCTGAGAAAACTTGATGGCGTTGCTGATCAAGTTATCTAAAACCTGGGAAATCTGATTTTTATCTAAGGGAATATCGTCGCATTCGACTTCCGGCAGACATAGGGATATGTTTTTCTTTTGGGCATGATACTCAAAAATGAGGACCCTTTCCCCGATCAATTCGCTAAGGGAACTCGACTCTATCCGGAGGTCCAAATTTCCGCTTTCAATGACTGAAATATCCAGGAGGTTATTCACCAAGGCTAACATCTTGCCGCTGGAAGAGTTTATGATATTTATAAATTTTTTCTGCTCCTTGGGGCTGAATTCCTCCAGCCTTTCCTCAAGAAGGTGGGAGAAGCCGGTAATGCTGGCAAGTGGATTTCGAAGGTCGTGGGCCGCAATTCCTATAAAATGATTTTTAAGCTTGTTCAGCTCCATTAATGTATTATTTTGGGTTTCGAGTTCTTTCTGCGATGCCATGAGCTGAAGATGGGTCTTAACCCTGGCGCAAACCTCCTCCTGTCGAAAAGGTTTTGCTATATAATCCACGCCCCCCAGGCTGAATCCCTTAACGATGTCCTCGGTCTCGGTTTTAGCCGTGATAAAAATCACGGGGATATCCTTGGTGGATTCATCCTCTTTCAGCCGACGGCATGTTTCAAACCCGTCCATCTCGGGCATCATGACATCCAGTAAAATCAAATCGGGTTTCACGCGGTTGACAATATTCAACGCGATTTTCCCATTGGGGGCAAAGGAGAGTTCATAGCCTTCCGGCTGAAGGGTCTTTCTCAACACGTCAATATTAGCCGGGGTGTCGTCCACCAGCAGAACTTTCATCTCGGATAAATTAAAACTGTTATTTTGCATTTTCTTCCCACCTTCTTCGATGTGTTCGATGTTTAGATCCTTACACGTTGATTCTGAGAATTCGTCTCACAATTAAAAAAGCCTTTAAAATCAAAAACAAACAACATTTCCAAAGAGTAAAAGAGTTAAAGAGAAAAGCCGAAGAGAAAAACCAAATCCTACAAAGATATTTTTCTTCCTCCTCTTTAACTCTTTTACTCTTTGTGATATTTCTTTTAGCGTTTTGTTTTTTTGTGTCTTTGTGCCTTCGTGGCTGAGTACTTACCTTTCTTCTAACCCCTTGGACGCTCAACCTCTTTTCTTCAACTCTTCCAGTATTCCTTCCATGTTATACGCCCCGGCAAGTTCGCCGAGATGGGCGGCAAATGCAGATGCTTCCGGACTCAATTTTTCCATTTCGGCCAGGGTCTTTTCAATCTTGGTGATTTCATACAACTCCGCCTCATTCTTTAAACGCGCCGCCAATTCCTCCGGCAGAGCGACCTGGGAAAAGTCCGGGGAACCCGTCCCCGGAGCTTCGGAAACATCGGATTTTTCCCCTCCGCCTTCATATTCGAACTCAACATTCAAAAGCTCACTTAGAGAATCAAAAACCCCTTCAGCGCGGAAAGGCTTGGGAAGCATATGGTCGCATCCGGCCTTTTGAAATATTTCCAACTCGTGGTCATAAGCGGAAGCGGATACGATGACGGTTTTAATTTTTTCCCCAAATTCCACTTTTATGGCCCTCACCGCCTCGTCGCCGTTCATTCCCGGCATACGATAATCCATGAAAACAATATCCGGAGTGTTTTTGCGAACCAGTTCCAGGGCTTTCAAGCCGCTGTCCGTTTCCATTACGTCCACTCCTATGCATCTCAGCATCTTGGACAACACGTCGCGATTCAAATGGTTGTCGTCCACTACCAGGGCGTTGACCTTGAATCCTTTTGCCAAACCAACCACTGTCCTTTTTTCATGTCTGGACTTGATTTCCGCTTTCGCGGGTTCCAAGTGCAAAGTAAAATAGAAGCGCGATCCTTCGCCAAATTCCGATTCAACGTCCAGTTCGCCTCCCATAAGCTCCACTTGCTTGCTGGATATGGCCAGCCCCAGCCCCGTGCCGCCTTTTTGATGTCCTTGGTCGTCCTGTTGGAAGGGTTCGAAAATGCTTTCCTGGACCTCCAAAGGAATCCCGGATCCAGTGTCGATGACCTCAAAAAGAAAGTGGTTATCTTCTTTCGGAGTGAGCCTCAAAATAGTCAGCCCTGCATCCGTAAATTTTACCGCGTTCCCCAACAGGTTGATCAATACCTGTCTTAATTTGCCTTCATCTCCATGGACAAGGACAGGGGTTTCGTCATCCAGGCCTTCCACTCTCCACTCCAGCCTCTTTCCCTCACAGCGAATTTCAAACATTTTGGAAAGGTCCCGGATGCCTTCGCCGAGATCGAAATCAACATTTTTCAATTCCATCCGACCGGCCTCAATCTTGGAGATGTCCAGGATATCGTTAATCAGGGCCAGGAGATGGTTCCCGCTCATATCGATGGTGTCCAGATCCTTGAGCAAATCCTTTTTTAACCCGGGGGTGCGCTTCATGATCTGGGTATAACCGAGGATGGCGTTCATGGGCGTCCGGATTTCATGGCTCATGTTGGCGAGAAAAACACTCTTGCTTTTGTTAGCCGAAATAGCCTTCTCGCTCGCTATTGCCAACTCATTAGTACGCTCTTCCACAAGTTTTTTCGCCGTTTCAAGCTTTTCATTTGTCTGCAAAAGCTCCTTGGTTCTCTCATCGACTTTATGTTCAAGGGCCTTGTTGATATTTCGAGTAGCGTACCAAAGAACCATCAGCGAAAGAGCAAAGGCCAGAAGCAAAACAATCATACCGGTCTTGATTATCCTGTTAATCTCTTTGTAAGCCTTGCTCTTTTCCATTCCAAGGATAAAGGTCCACCCAAGGTTGGGCATTTCAGCGTTAGCATGTATCCAATCCGCCAAATTCCTTCCGATAAAATCCCTCTTGGTTTTCTCATCAACATCAGGGGCGTGTTTAACAAAAGCCTCATTTTTGTCAATGATGACACATGTTATTCCGTTTTCGGCCAAACCCGCTATAATTTCCTCCAAAAGCGCGTCGATGGGGCGGAAAAGCCATAACACCCCCTCCACTTCCCGCTCGAAAACCAGCGACCCGGCGGAAAGGATGGTCCACCCATATTTTTCATCGTGCAGCACTTTATGAACTACCGCATCAGCCGCTTTACCACCGCCTGCCCGGGAATCATCTGCAAATTCTATCAATACCGCCGTTTCTTCAAAACGGTCGTATTTCTCAACCCGTTTGCCTGCGTCCAGTTGCAGCATGGGTTTGTCTTTAACCGGAGTAATCTGTATCTTTTTATATTGCGGTTTTGCCTTGTTAATTTTAATAAAAAAAGGTTCCAGGTCGGCAACGGCATCGGTCATGCCGTCATAGTCTTCAAAAACCCTGGAGGTGAAGTAATCCTCGATTGATTTATGGGCTCGCATGCCCGTCAGATCCTGGTCTATTTGCTTTTTGACGGATGACAGGATTCTTACCTTCGACCGGGCACTGTTTTTCAGGGACTCCATCACACTATGCGCCAATTGGTTTTGAATCACTCTTTCAAAGAGAAATCCAATGGACAGCAAAATAATAAAAATCCCTAACCCGATTCCTAAAAATACCTTTTTCCTGACGTCCATGTCTCGCCTTTACGCAAATATGGTTATAGCCTTAAGGCACTTCCAAAAACTCCCTTTACATCCCCCTAACCCCCTTTACTAAGGGGGAATTAGCTGTAGGTTTCTTTAAAAAAGTGAATTTTTGGAAGTGCCCCTTAATTTTTCTTCTTTTCCCAAAGAGCCTTCAGGGCGGATCCTTCTTCCAAATTTACCGTTCCCTGCCGGGAGATAATGTCTTGTCCTTCCGGACTTAGGATAAAATCCACAATCTTACGCGCCTTTTCGGAGGCGTTTTGGTTTACCGTGATGTATAAAGGCCGAAATAAAGGATAGGCGCCCGAGGCGATATTTTCCTTTGTCGGCTGGATGCCGTTAATGGACAGACGCTTTACTTTGCGTTTTTTCGCGGAGCTGATTCCATCTATTCCCAGGGCGTTAACGGTCTTTTCGACTTTTGCCTCCAAGGGACCCGTTGATTTTACGAAAAAAGAACGTGCCTTGAATTCATAATCGGGATCATTGAACACTAGGAGCCGGAATAAATGGCCCACACCCGAATATTTGCCGGAGCGAGTAATGAGAGCAATGCGCTTATCCTGCCCGCCTAAATTCGTCCACGAAATGATTTCGCCCGCATATACTTTTTTTAGGTGCTGGAGGGTGATGTTATCCACAGGATTATCGGGGTGAGCTATGGCAACCAAAGCATCCCAGGCCACTTGAATCAGTATTGCGTCTTTCTCTTGGGGATGTTTTTTTCCCGCCTTGTCCACCAACCGATGCCTGCAGGTTCCGCCCAGGTCGCTCGTCCCGGCGGAAACAGACCTTATGCCTTTTGCGGCTCCGCCGCCGCTGATTCTTATTTTAACGCCGGTTTTTTTTTCATAGGCTTCCGCGATTTCGTTCATAAAGGCGTTTTTGGTAATTCCGCAGCCGGTCCATGACAACTCCTCTCCGGCGTGGGCGGAATTCAGGCTGTTAATGGCAACACCCGGAGTTGGAATGCTCAGCCATACGCTGATGACGATTAGACAGATGAACTTGCGACTCTTCATGGCTCGCCCCCATTTCTAAAGAAAAAATGCCAAGTTTCAGTTAAACAAATCATTGCCCATGGGAAACAAATTTAATCCGGCCTTCCGTAACGGGAGAGATGGTTTTCACGGATTCAATTTCCTCTATCACGGCGTCCGCCACCAAGCTGCTGAACAACGGATCGATCAGAGCCTCCGCGTCTTTGAGCATTATAAAACCATCTCCACCCGAATATAAATAATTGGATGTGGCCACTGTATACTTTTTGGAAGGGTCCAAGGGTTCCCCCTGAACCTTTACCATGCCGACCCTCTGCCCTGCCCTATTCTGAAGGCTAACTTCGAAGGAAAGGCCGGAAGACACCTGTAAAAACCTGCCTGCAACCGTCTCGTGTTGACTGACGCCATTTTCCAGGGCCTCCTTCAAGGTTTTGCCTGTAACCTTAATCTTCACAATAGAGCTTCCGAAGGGCAGAATGTTGAAAATATCCTTTTTGGTGATGGTTCCGGGACCGTATTTTTTGTCCGACCTGATGCCACCGCCATTTTGCAACCCTATATCCGCGTCGACTTTTTTGGCGATGACGTCCGCGATGAAGCTGCCAAGGCCGGTTTCCATGGTTCGGTTGGTATGGCCCATGGCGTTCAACTCCACACTCGTCTTTCCAATTTCCACATTCAGTTTTTCGTCCAGTTTTTGCTCATATTCGGCAACTTTAGCGGAGACTTGCCGGTCCCCTTCGATACTCGCATCCACCGGAATATGGCTAAATGAAAAACTTACTCGTGGGGTTTCTTCCTTGTGATAGGAAATTTCAATCTTGCCGAGAGCTCTTGCATTGGTTCCGGATTTTACAATAAGGGAATGCCCTACTTTCCCGGACATGATTGTATGCTCGTGTCCGCCCAGAACCAAATCGATGCCCGGAACTTTTTCCAACAGCTTCTCGTCATCCCGGAAATCCAGATGAGTCAATGCGATGATGATATCCGCATTTTTTTCCTTCAACGTTTCAACCATTTTGGTGGCAGTCTCGAAAATATCCGTGAAGGTGACATTATCCGGAACGTGGGCCAACTGCTTGGTTTCCGGTAAAAGCATACCAAATAGTCCGACCTTTACTTCGCGAATTTTTTTTATGGCAAAGGGCTCTGTCCCAGGATACTGGCGGCCATTCTCCAGGATATTGGAAGAAACCCAGATGAACCTTGAGTCCCGGATGCCCTGTTTCAAATCGGCGGTCTTCAGGTCGAATTCGTGATTACCGAAAGAGGCGAAATCCAGGCCCACATGGTTTAAAAGGTCCACCATCTGCTTTCCCTGAAACACCGACGACATAAGAGAGGGGGAAAGAAAATCACCTGAAAGAAAAAACAAGGCTTCCGGGTCGCCTTTTTTGATTGAATCCACCAGGGTTTTGAGTCTCGCCATACCGCCTTTTTTTTCTTTACTCCCGGAAGGCGATATTTCGTACACATCGTTAAGATGCAGAACGGTTATTTTGGTTTGTTCAGCCGTCGCAACAACGGGCAAGCAGATGAAAGCGGCAAACAGAAGTAATGAAAAAATCCTTTTTCGCTTGAACATCGTATTATCCCGGCAAAGGATATAAATTTTGGCTTGGGTCTATCGTTAAGCTAATGCACTACTTTTTGTTCCAAAAACTGACGTGAGGCTAAATACTTGGCGAATACCTGAGCAACCGCAAAGCTTGGATGCCAGGTATCACCAGGGGATTCTTGAACGGAAACACCCTGTACCATGGCTTCCTGAAACGGCTCCAACAGATCGTAATGAGAAATTTGGAGCGTTTGAAGCATTGACAGCACAACGTTTCGTGCCGCTCGCTGTTGTGCCGACCACTGCTCATAAGGTTTCAATATTGGCAACACCAGCACAGACAAGCGAATGTCATCCCGGGCCAATGAGTCTCGCAACAGGCGCAAATGCTCAAAAATCTCCGTGGCAATCTCCTGGCCCCCTTTTTGAGGATCCAGCGTTCTCCCGATGATCCAACGATACAAGTAACTCTTTTCGAAGAACCACCGGTTCACGTATGTGAGTGGCTTATGAGGAATGTAAACGACTAGCTTATTTTCTTTAGAGAAAAAAGCGACAGGGGTTGGTTCAAAATCATTGACATGAAACGTTAAAATAACATGATCGGAATGAATGGAGGCATTATACCTCTGGTAAAATCGCACCTCCTGAATCGTATTAAATGACTCGACTCCTGCATTCCAATATTCAAATGTCTCATCGCCATAGGTCTGCTTGATGGCACCGATGATTTTTCCCCGCACGGTGACGGAATCTCCGATGAAGAGTAAACGAGTTATTCCGCTACGTTTTTTGATGGGATAGTCATTTGGCAAAGTCCCATACTCAGTGTATCCTTCGGTTCCAAGAATGGGGCGAAATCCAAAATCAGGGTCAACGGTGAAAAACTGCGACAAATCTTGGGAATTGTTCCGCATCCAGGGCAATTCAGTGGCCGCATTAAATGTCTCATATTGATGCGTCATTCTCAAAACGGCTTCTACCCCACCCACTGTCAACAGCGTACTTCCACACAATAGCAGAATATTCAGAATCCATTTCTTATTTGCATATTTCATCGACGGTCTGTTTTTTATTGGTCTCTTGTCGCTTTTTTGCTCATTTCAAAATGACATTAGGGTACTTCTAAAAACTCGTTCTTTAAACAATAACCACCTCTAATTCCCCCTTTGTTAAGCTAATCTTTACCCACAAGTTTTTTTAGGGGATAATCCCTCATTTTACTGCTTCCGCAAGGTCCACAGATATAAAAAATATTGAGAATAGCTTGTAAGTACCCGAAAACATTGATAAAAACAAACTAGACTTTTTGACTAGATTATGATATCTTTATTACA
>JAJDAS010000127.1 GCA_029261755.1 Nitrospinia bacterium | reverse complement strand
TGGTTTTTCTATCCATTGAACGTCAGCTTATTTCATGTTGTCAAGCATCTTGACTTTAATTTACTTACGAGGGTTTTTTATCAACTGCTGATCAATGATTTCCACTGGATATTGTCATTGATTGTTTTAATTTCCCTGCTTTCAAAAAAGTGCATCATTAGAAAAGAATATTTCCCCATGCTTTTTGTTTTAGCCTTCCTGGTTCCCTTATTTACGATTGTTTCATTGCCCAGGCATGTATTATTAATTTACCCTGTTTTTTTTATTCTCAGCAGCGCTATTTTATACAGCTTACTAGGAAAAAATAAAATCATTTTATGTATATGTACCCTGGTGTTCATCGTAATGTTTTCCACCAAATGGCATGGCAAATCCAGCCAGTACGCCTGGGCCGGACCCGACAATATGGAGTATGTTGATTATGTAAATGTCCGAAAATCGGCTATAGGTTATATTGAAAAACATTACCCTGATTCAAAAGTGCTTGGGGAGTTCTACGGTGGGAGCAGGTTGCTCAAGGAATCCTACCTTGGATATGTTAGCAACCCGTTAAATGCCGTAGACCTGACAGATTATAAGGTAGAACTGCATGCGAATGATTTTTTTATCCTCATCTATTCTCCAGATATATTTGCAGGAGAATATAGCAGGAAAATTATCAAGAATCTCAACCTAAAGATATTGCAAAGATTTGAAATTAATGGAAAGTTTGCTGAACTTTACGCAAATGTGACTGAGTGAATCGGTGTGGAAAATAATTTCACGTTGAAAACGTTATTTCAGAATATGACACAAAGACAATCTTTTTCGAGTTGGTACGACTGTGATTGATCAAAACAAAAATTTGTGGAAAGACGATAAAATTAGAGACTTAGCATCTATTGGTTTCCTTTTTGTTTTAGTTCTAATATTTTTCTCGGACATTCTATTAGGGAACTACATCTACTACTATGGTGATGTTTTGTTCCAAAATTTTCCCTATAAAGCAATCTATAAAGAGTCTTTGGAAACTGGTACGTTCCCCTCCCTTTGGACTCCGGATGTGAACTCCGGATTCCCAATTTTAGCCGAATGCCAAACCGGCTTTTTTTATCCATTTAACTTTTTATTTTTTTCAATCTTATCCCTTTCTACAGCCTATAATTTCAATATTATTTTTCATTTCCTCCTTGGTGGAATACTATCCTATCTTTATGCCTTGAGTATTAATCTAGGTAGATACGCTGCGCTCATTACGGCCATTGTTTTTATGTTCAGTGGTTTTTTGATAGCGAATATCCAACATCCCAATATGCTTAATGTAGCTATTTGGCTACCTTTACTCTTTCTTTTATTTGAATTGGCCATTATAAGAAACAACTTTAATTTTGCCATTTTAGCCGGCTTGGTTTTAGGCTTGCAGATACTTGCGGGACACCCTCCCCTTGTCATGCGCTCAATAACAGCATTATTCATTTATATGGTATGTAAGCTATTTGTATTTGGAGAAAGTTCTGTTTTTTTTCAACGGTTATTCCGATATGGGCTCCTATTTGGATTGGTCTGTATCGTAGGAGTTTGCTTAGGAGCTATTCAGCTCTTTCCAACTTTAGTATTAGCCCATTTTAGTCATAGGGGAGGAGGAGTCAATTCTAATTTTGCCTTAATGGGAACTTTCCCTCCTCAAAACTTTATCACCTTTATTTTTCCTTATTTTTTTGGCTCCCCCGTCCAGGAAAGTTTTTACCCTCTACATTGGGGCAAAATGTTTTTTTGGAACTTGTGTGGCTATGTAGGAATTATGCCCATCGTTTTGTCCATCATTGCCATTGTGAAAAGAAAAGATCAAAGGACAACTTTTTTCTCCATTCTACTTATATTGTCTTTATTTTTAATCCTGGGAAATTATACTCCCATATACCCTTTAATTAGTATGATACCGGGATTTAATTATCTCAGAGGGCCTTCTGAATTTGTTTACCTGACAACTTTTTCGATGGCGGTCCTGGCGGGCTTAGGTTTTAAAACTCTATTGGATATTGAAGACAACGATAAGCGAACAAAGATCATTAACATCACAGTTGTGGTATTAACTCTACTCCTGATTTTCACTATCCTGTTTGCTTCCTCATCAAATTTTATCAGTCAATATTTTGATGCCCATCAAACCATAAATCCCAAAATAAATAAATTAATTAAGGCATTTAATATTCAATTCCCTCAGATATATATTCCTTTAGCCAATATCTTTTTAACTTTGATTGCATTTATTTTTTATCGAAATAAAATAATAAATAATTTATGGCTTAAACGATTTGTTATATTAATTATCTTTTTTGATCTATTTGTTTTTGGTTGGAAGCTTAATCCTACAGTCAAAATCTCTACTTTTTTGGACAAACCAAAGACAGTCCAATTTCTGGAAAAAGATAAAGACCTCTACAGAATACTAAACTTTACATCAGACAATTTACGCGCATTAGTTAAGAAATATGAGCATTTATCAACCGATTTTAATATGCTGATGCATATTAAACGCCATAAAGAGCTTATATCACCGGATTTCAACATGATTCATCATGTTTCTACCGTAAAGCAGGTGGGTCCTTTGACTCTTAAGAGATATGCAGAGTATTTGAGCATCCTCGGTCTTTCGCAATCAAACTTGACCCATAGAAAAAAGTTTATCCCTCAAATTATAAATAACTCAAACCTGGTAAATTTATTGAACGTAAAATATATATTGTCAGAGGATGAAATTAGGAGTCAGAAGTATAACCTTATATATGATTCAGAGGTGAAAATTTATGAAAATGCTGACTTTTTACCTCGAGCTTATGGGGTCGCAAATTTTAAGGTGATAAATGATGCCGATATGGTTCTGAGAGAATTACAAAAGGAAGACTTTGACCCAAAAGAATATGTTGTTTTGGAAGAATTGCCTGAAAAATCAGTAGCTTCTCAACAGCCGGGTGAGGAGATATTTGTGGATATAAAAAGTTATTCCGCAAGCAGGATCGTTATCTCCGCAGACTTTAACAAAGATGGATTATTAGTATTAACCGACACCTTTTATCCAGGCTGGAATGCCTTGGTTGATGGAAAGGAAAGTAGGATTTATAGGGCCAACTATCTATTCAAAGCAGTCTTTTTAACCTCCGGCAAACATGAAATAATATTCACCTATGATCCTATTGAATATAAACTGGGCAAATATGTGTCTCTTACGATCATTCTCTTGTTAATGGTCTATTTTCTTATTTTTAATAGATCAAACTTCTTCGGCATAAAAAGGATTCATGGTGAATAAGGCAATATTTGATCAACATCAAATTAATTTTTCTAAATTTTCTCTTAATTTAAAAACCGCATCTTTGATAATAGGTTTAATAATTACTGAGATAATACTTGGCAAGCTATTATTACTCAAGATGTTTGCCCCTTTTATACTTCTATTGTTTGTAATAATTAGCGGCATAATAATTGTGAATAATAAAATTGGCCTTCTTTTGGTTCTCTTTTTCCTCCCCTTCACTTACAAATTAACTGCGGCTTCTCTGGATCCAATTGTCCCTTTTGGCGTCATCCTGTTCTTGAGCTGTTTCATTCAGATATGTGTCAAGTCAGATTTCGTTCTAGTGGATCATGCTGTAGATAAAATCATGATCCTATTTGTCGCCTGGATTGTATTCTCAATATGCTGGACGCCTGATCGTGCTGCAGGCGCCATTGTACTCTTAAGAATACTATTTGGTTTTTTTCTTTATTTCGTTATTAATTATATTTTAGATGATGAAAAAAATCTCCAACAGGCTTTCTGGACCTTGATTGTAGCCGGTATAATCTCCGCCCTGCTTGGACTGGTTCAAGTAATTATTTTAAATGCAGATGATATGTATGGGTTTTCAAGCACATCGAATGATTTTGGCATGTTTGTAAATATCTCTATTTTTATGGGTATTGGGAAATATTTATCCATGGGCAAATCGACCAAAAAAAACTTTCTCTTCGCCGGTATTTTGCTGATGATTATTGCCGTTTTTATATCAGATTCCCACGGCGCAATTATAGCTTTATTTTTTGTATTGACTTATCTTTTTTTTATTCTGGCAATAAAAAAAACTAAGTGGTCCACAAGAAACCTAATGGTCACAGGAATAAGCTTTTTCCTTTTACTGATTAGCCTAATCATAATATTTTTCTTTTTAATTAATAAAGAAACAAAATCGGGAAAAATAGGAAGGCTATCAACGCCTAGTATTAATTTAGACAGTTTGGTGAACCACAGGTCTGTATTGTTGCGTTTGGAAGTTTGGGATTTAAGTCGCAAAATGTTGTCTACTCCAAGTAATTTCTTAATCGGCACGGGGGTGGGTGGTTTTGATCATTACTCTAAACAACATAGTTTAGCTAAAATTGATGCTATTATGAGAATCGGGTCCACAAGTGATGCAATTCGAGGGGGCTTACATTCTCATAATTTATATTTAACAATATTTGTAACCTTTGGTATCATAGGGTTCATCCTTTTCTTAACCTTATTAACATTGACAGCCAAATCTATTTATTTATGCATGAAAAAAACCGAGGGAACTGCATTATATTATCTATTGTTAGGCGCTTCTTCCGCTTTAATGGCATATGGTGTTCATTCGCTGGTTGATGTTGGGCTCACTAATAGGAAATTTTTTATTATCCTGGCACTTAATATAGTTTTTTTGCGAATTAACAAAAAGAATGAAGTTAAAGCTTGTGAAGCTGCCGTATAAATAAAAGAGCTGCAACCGGTCGCCCGCACCATGGCAAACGCATTAAAACCCATTGTGAATTTTACTCGAAAAGTCTTTCTTTGGTCGCCATTCAGGTTTGGAGTCCCGCCTATAATTGTGCAATATTGCGTGTTGCCTTTAGGCAGCACGAGCGCCTGGGGTTCCCTGGCCTGGCCTGAGCCCGTAGGGCGAA
>JAJDAS010000126.1 GCA_029261755.1 Nitrospinia bacterium | reverse complement strand
AAACGTGGCGTGAAAAATACGCTAGGAAAAGTACGGGTCCGGCTTAAAGGCTGGAAGCAGGCGGCAAAAGCAGGAATCCCGAAATCCTTTGCCATGTAATAAACGGGCAAGGCCAGGGCCGTGTAAAAGATGGCCTCCGTCCCCTGGCAAGCGGACCACAGATCGGAGAGAAGTTGATTGACCACGGGCTCCACCTGTTTCCTGCGGCACAGGAAGCGGATTGGCTGAAGCTCCTCCTTCAGGCGGCCCCGACCTGGTTCCATCTCGAAAATTTGTCGAAATCCGTTTCTGATGGGAAAGAAATCCAGCCCCCATCCACGGATCAGTTTTTCAAAATTACCAGGCGCGGCTATCCTTACCTCATGGCCGGCAGCCTGCAGGCCAAGACCTGCCGCAATACACGGCTGAACGTCTCCTCGGGTTCCTACTGTTAAGATCGTAATTTTCATTGTTCAAGAAATGGTTGGCAGCTTAGTTAATTTTTGCAGCGGAATTTAGCAAAGGATTCGTGCTGTACGGCATAGTAAAAAACAAAAAGGCTAAAACCTTACTCACCACAGAGAACACAGAGATCACAGAGAAAGGCAGAAGAATAAATCAAAAGAATAATTTTGGTAAAAAGCGACCAAGATCCGCCCACAGAAGAGAATAGTGAAGGCTTGGATTATGTTTTTTGTTTTAATCTTTTCTCTGCGCTCTCTGCGTCCTCTGCGGTGAAATTTGTTTTTGATTTATGTAGCCAAATCCTCCAAACACGCTTTTAGCAACCGCGCAAGCTCTTTATCGTGGGGAGGCCGAATGAAACTATCGTGATTTCCCCGAGTCAAATGTACCTCCAAACCGCCTTCGGCTAAATCCTTCCACTTTCTTTTCGAATAAAGAAACCTCTTTGACGCCCAGCGTCCCTCGAACAGGGTAATTTTACCAGAATACGGTTGCGGCGTATACCCCAATAAGCTGTCAAGATGGGCTTTCAACCCTTCATCGCTAAAAAGTGCCCGGAGTATTCTCAAAAGGGTGGACTGGGTTTTGTCCGCTTCCGGAAGAACCTTCTCCGCTAGATTCCGAAGTAATCGGTATATTCCATGGCTGAGAGGCCCGTAGGTAAATGGTGCTCCCAACATAATCAGCAAAGGGACTTCCTCTCCTGCCGCCTTAAGTTGTTGGGCCGCTTCAAAAGCTAAAAGGCCGCCGGCGCTATAACCGCCCAAGCGATAGGGCCCATTGGGCTGTATGGATCGAATGTTACGGGCGTATACGGCCGCTAGCTCCCGGACCTTTAACTCTTGGGGAACCCCGTTCTTTTGGGGTGGTTGGAGGGCGTAAAAGGGCTGATCCGACCCCATTTGGCCGGCAAGCCCCTGGAAAGCCAGCACGTCGCCGTAGCCTGCAGTGACGCAGAAGAAAGGGGGTTTTGGACCACTGGACTGTATTTTCACAATGGTGGGCGGAAGGTTTTTTTCGGCAATCTTTTTTTCATGGCCTGCTCCTTCATCAGGCCCTTTTTCTTTTAAAGGAATGGTTGAGGTTTCAACATCTTCACTTGGTGTTTCGCCTTGAACCTTCCTGTCTGCTGAATCAAGATATTCCGCCAGAAGTTTGATAGAGCTTAGATTGAACATATCAGTGGGTTCAATTTTTACATTAAACTCCTTATGGATAGTGATCATTAGTTGGATAGCCATCAGTGAATCCATGCCGCTGTCGAAGAAGTCGTCGTTGAGTCCTATTTCATGACCACCCACTGTGGTGTTCCATATTTCAGCGAGTTGTTTTTCCGTGGCGGTGGAGGGTTCCTTCCGAGCTGTTTGTGACTGAGAAACATCTACCGGATCCGGGAAGGCTTTCCGGTCGATCTTTCCATTGGGCGTCAGGGGGAATTGTTCCATAATAGTGACAAAAGATGGGACCATGAAATCCGGCAGTTTTTCTTTTAGAAAGGCTTTCAGGTCGGAACTTTCCAAGGTCCCTTTTTTGCCGTCCGCTTCAATAACATAGGCCTCCAGTTGTTTGCCGGAAAGGTTTGCGCCCCTCATGATCACCGCTGCGTCTTTCACCTCAGGATGGCCTCTTAGCATGGCCTCTATTTCTCCTAACTCTACGCGATATCCCCTGATTTTCACTTGATTATCCAGCCTGCCGAGAAATTCTATATTCCCATCGGGTCGCCAACGAACGGAATCACCCGTTTTGTAAAGCCGTGAATCCGTTTCTCGACTGAAGGGGTTTGGTATAAATTTTTCACTGGTGAGGTCCGGTCTTTTCCAATACCCCCTGGCCAGGCAGTGGCCCGCGATGTGAAGCTCCCCTGGAATTCCCACCGGAACGGGTTGCAGTTGCTCGTCCAGGATATAATAACGGACATTATCAATGGGCCGCCCAATGGGCAGAATTCCGGTTTCACCAAAATACACGCCGGCGCTTGTGCAGACCGTTGTTTCCGTAGGACCATAGGCGGCGATGTGACGCCGCTTTTTCCCCCATTTCGCGGAGAGCATGGCGGGACATGCCTCCCCGCCGGTTATGAACACGCGCAAGGAAGGCAGGGGATCATCCGGCAGAACGGCAAGGGAGGAAGGCGGTATGGTAAGGTGAGTGACGCCGTTATTGTTTATCGTTTCAATGAGCGCCGGACCTGGCATGAGTTCATCCCTGGAAGCAAGGACAAGGCTTGCGCCCGAACAGAGGGCCATGAAAATTTCCGAGACCGAGGAGTCAAAACTTAAGGAGGCGAACTGCAAGACTCTACTTTCCGGCGTTAATCCGAAAATGCGGACTTGGGCTTTTGCCATGTTGCAAAGCCCCTTCTGAATAATCATTGCTCCTTTTGGTTCCCCTGTGGAGCCGGAGGTATATATGACGTACGCCAAGTCCTCCGGGCCGGAGACGCATGGAATATTAGCCTTATTTTGCCCGGCCCATTTATCTTGGTCCTCGTCAAGACATATGATCTCCCATTCGCCTGTGGGTAATGACGGACTGAGTTTTTTCCGGGTTAAAATGATGTTTGCGTCCGAATCTTGAAGTATAAAGGTGATGCGGTCCTCGGGATAAGACGGGTCCAGGGGGATATACGCGCCGCCCGCTTTCAAAATCCCCAGGATTCCCATCAGCATGTCGATACACGGCGTCACGTAAATCCCCACCAGGACATCGGGGCCAACGCCTTTTTGTGATAAATAACGGGCAAGTTGGTTGGCGCCTTCGTTCAACTGCCGGTAGGTGATGCGTTGGTCCCCATACACGGCTGCCGTAGCGTTGGGGGTCCGTTCCGCATGTTCCTCAAGCAGGTTATGGGCGCATGCTCCGGTTGCGGGATAACTCCCTTTTGTCTCGCTCCATTCCAAAAGGATATTATTCCGTTCCTTTTCCGGCATGATAGGGAGTTCGCTAACCGGAATTAACGGACGGCTAACCATCTCTTCCATAAGGTGCTCAAAGTGCGCCTTGAAATACTCAATATCCGTGTCGTTAAACGCTCCCAGGTTATACGAAAAATCAAACCTGATATCCTGACCCTCATGGTATTCCTTGATGGCAATGGCCAGGGAATTTCGTTCGCATCGGTTGGAAAAGGTCACGGCCTCTGACGAACTCCCG
The DNA here is from genome assembly GCA_029261755.1 of Nitrospinia bacterium. Lineage (GTDB taxonomy): Bacteria > Nitrospinota > Nitrospinia > JACRGO01 > JACRGO01 > JACRGO01. The sequence continues at coordinate 1,910 of JAJDAS010000126.1, read as the reverse complement.
TTAAAATTCGCTTTATAGGCGAGCTTCTCATAGGAAACACGCACATCAAACAATTGCCGTCCGCCTTCTTTTTGAATTCCGCATAGCTTATAGATTTCACTCAATGGGAACCGTTGAAAACGGTAAATTCCGCGTAGTTCTTTTCCGATTAATTCCAAAAGTCCATTGGTGTCCAACTCCAGCCCAAAGTCGAGCCTCACCGGAATAACGCTGGTAAAGTTCCCCATGGTTTTTTTTGCCATGGCGGTACTACGATTCAAAACCGGCGTGCCAAAGACAAAATCCTTTACCTTTGTGGTCCTCAGAAAATAGGTGTATAAAACGGCCAGGACCAAATGATAAATGCTTGCCTTTCGTTCACCACAGAAAGCTTCCAGTTGAGTGTACTTTTCACGCTTAATCCACAGGGTGGAAAAACCACCTTTAAAGGCGGAACCGGATGACTGGTTTCCAATGCGCGGTGGGATCATGGGCTCGGGCAGGGAAGAATATTTTTCGGCCCAAAACTGCTGACACTTTTGGAACTTCCCGGAGGTAAAAAACTCTTGATCTTTCAGGATAAATTCTCTGTATGAGGGGTTGCTGGAGGCTTCCTCTTTGCCCTCAAGTATGGCGTTATAAGCAGAGGCCAAACGGTTTCCTATGAGAGAGATGGTTAGTCCATCCAGGATCAGATGGTGCTGGTTGTTGAAATAGCAATAACATTTCTCCGAAACCTTTAGCAGGGCGTACCGGAAAAGAAATTCGCCGTGCAATTTGAAAGGCTTCACGAACTCCCTTTGCATCCATGCCTCCGCCTTTTCCATGGGGTTGTCTTCCCCGGAAAAATCCATGAAGGGAAAGTGGAAGGAGTCGCTGCTCCTGAACTCCTGCATAGGAAGTGGATTGCCCTCGTGCAGGACGATCCTTATGGCGTCGTTTTCGTGCACCACTTGACGCATGGCCCGGTCAAAAAAAGCAGGATCAATTTCCCCGTCAATGCGGAGATAACCTCCTATGTTATAAAAAGGAGCGTCCGGGAAAGACGTCTGGTCTACCCATACGTCCCTTTGGATGGAGGTGAGAGGAAAGAGAGTTTTGGTGGAGTGAGGGAGCATGGGAGTATTGGAGTGATGGAGTGGTGGAGTGAAGAAAACCGGAGTACTGGAGTATTGGAGTGTTGGAGTGATGAAAGCCCTTGGTTCGGAGCATTAACCTGTGTTTTCTTCTTTTGCCAGAGAATCTATCCATTCTCCTTTGTTTCTTTTTAACTCCACGCTCTCCACAAGTTTCAGCAATCCATTTTCCAGTTTGTATGCTAATGTGTCCAGCTTTTGAAAATCTTCTTCGGTAATTTGTTTCGCTTTCAAGCAAGCATGCAACCCCGATACGGATTCTCCTAGCGAGCCAAGCGCAATATTCAGAAAGTTAAGGTATTCCCTAACTGATTTCCGGCAATACCCCTCGGCAATGTTTCTGTGGACGGAATCACTGGAAGCTATGGCTTGCGAAGCCACTCTTTTCAGCTCATAGGGGAATCGTCTAACAACAGAACATGTCTGGACGTAATAATCGATCGCATCATTCCAAACTCTTAATTGCTGATAGCCCCGATTTTTATTTTTCCGCATTTATCCCCTTTCACCACTCCAGGTGAATTGGAGTGGAAGAACACCGGAGTGATGGAGTAAGGGAACACCGGAGTAATGGAGTACTGGAGTATTGGAGTGCTGGAATGAGAGTTCCAACCGTCCGGTTTTGTTATTTCCATCCTTCCACTCTTCCAACATTCCGCTTTTGTTTCCACCACTCCATCACTCCATCACTCCACCACTCCGCTTTTCCATTTCTCCATTACTCCGCTCTTTTGCCCTTCCGCCTTTCCGTTCTTCCATCACTCCAGTACTCCAGTACTCCAGTACTCCATCACT
>JAJDAS010000125.1 GCA_029261755.1 Nitrospinia bacterium | reverse complement strand
GATGACGCATTTAATGTTTGGCATAATAGCATTGACAGCGGACCAGCTTATCCGGTTCGTGACATAGCCTCTGTTCAGCCTGAAAAACAGCATAAACCAACCTTTAAATAGGGTTAAAGGGATAAGTACGTGCTGATTATGACAAAATACTCCTTGACGCAAAAGAATTGTCGGTAGAGCCCGAAAACTATTTACTTAACAAATAGTTATTAGCCTTATTGCTCCGCTGCTGCGATTGCTTCTGCAAGAGACTCTAAAATTTCCAATTTCCAACCAAAACAGCCAAAGTTCAAAACAATATAGCACTTATGGGGCTTCACCCTCGGCTATACGCTTTCAGCCCTCCGGGCCTAAAAAGCATGCTGATTAAACCTTACTTCGCAACCCCCTACCCCCCTTAACAAAGGGGGAGTTAGTGGTGGTGTTTTATATAACGAGTTTTTGGAAGTGCCCTGTTTTCACTTGGAGTTAACTATGAAAGTACTGATTGTGGATGACGACCCTGCTTCTCGCTTCTACCTGGAGGAATCGCTTGGCGAATGGAGTTATGAAGTCATTTCCGTTTCCAATGGTGAGGCCGCTTTAGAAGCGATAGAATCAGACTCACCGGATTTAATTCTTCTCGACATTCTCATGCCCGGGCTGAGCGGCTATGAAGTCTGCCGTCGCCTTCAAAGTGATCCCAGCAAACGCGAAATTCCGGTTTTATTCATTACCGTAAAGGATAATGAGCAGGATATAGCCAAGGGATTTGAGCTTGGGGCCGTGGATTACATCACCAAACCTTTTAAAATTCTTGAGGTAAAGGCCAGGGTTGAAACGCACCTTGCTTTAAAAGAGGCTAAACAATCCCTAAAAAACCAAAATACCATTTTGGAAGAAAAAGTTTGTGAGAGGACAAAAGAACTTCTTAAGGCGGGTGAAAGGTTGGAAGTTTTAGACAAGGCAAAGACTGATTTTCTGGTCTTGATTTCCCATGAACTTCGGACTCCGCTGAGTGGTATTTTAGGAGTGCCTGAAATTCTGATGAAAGGAGGCCTTGATGATGAGGACCAAGTAAACTTGGTGGAAGAAACCTTCAAACGCTCCAGGGAAAGACTGCTTGCCATCCTGGACGAGGCCCTACTCCTAACTAAAATCAAGTTAACGGAACATAATTTCATCCTAGCGCCTACATCTGTAAACCAGGCAATGATGTCCGCGATTAACCTTTCAACAAGTTTTGCCGACGGTAGGGAGGTTTCCATTGGAACCCCACCTGATATTAAAGAAATGGTTAATGGTGACCTTGGTTTACTTTCCAAGGCCCTCTCTTCCCTGATCAAAACCGCCATTAAGTTTTCGAATAAAAACAAATCAATCAGTTTTTCTTACAAACCCTTGCCCACGAAAATTTGCGTGAAAATTCGAGCCGAAGGTTTGACAATTCCAGAGGACAGGATACCCCAGTTTTTTGAAGTATTTTCTATCTCAGAGGCCATAACCCCGGGTGGGGATCTCGGCCTGGCCCCCCCTGTGGCCGAGGCCTTGATTAAATTGTTTGACGGAGCAGTGTCCGTGGCAAACCATGACGGGCCAGGTGTGTTATTTACAGTTAGCCTAAAAAAGAGTATAGCTGATCAAGAGGAACTTACTACTGAATGCGTAGCTAATTAATAGTGAATATGGGCGGCAAGATTTTCTTTCTTGAAGAAAACATGATTCGACCAATTTCCCGCCTAAAATCCCAGGAATCCTTGCCTCATCGCCCGCAGGGGACGTAAAAGGGGCTAAAGTAGCTCAAATGAAAGTGAACTATTTTTAAATTTAAGTTGCCGATAATTTTGTTTTTTTTGCTGGGGTGGAAATCCGGCATATCGATAGTCTTCTCTTACTTTTTTAGTATTCATTTAAAAAAGCTGTAAGGTGTATGACATGTGTTTTCCGGGGAATATCGGACCACTTAACTTCCACTGGGATTAATTCATCCCCCTTGTCAATGACCTAGTCAACAACAGGCCCATCAGGGTCACTCCAAAAATAGATTTTGTTTTTTTGGGGGGATGACTTTGCCAGTCCAATAAGTTCCGGCAGTTCTCGGTAAAGTCGCAGCCCCAGACCTTTTTTCTTAGCCCAGCTTTAATCTTACAAAAGCCTTGATTTTTTAAACAAAGATTGTTTTTGGAACGAACCAAAATAAATGAAAAAAATTCTGATTATCGAAGATGATAGAGATATTATAGAGGTTTTGCAGATGGCCTTGGAGGAGGATGGGTATGGAGTAATCGCAACCGACACAGGAAGCTCTGGGCTAGAACTAGCGCGCTCCATTAGGCCTGATATGATTCTTCTAGGTGTTTTGCTCCCCGATATAAATGGAATTAATATTTGCCGTTCCTTGAAATCCGACAAAGATTTTAAATCAATCCCCATTATTTTGCTCACCGCGCTTGATGACATTGGAAATACGGTTAAAGGGCTCACCGCAGGGGCCAATGATTATGTTTCCAAACCATTTGTTTTGAGGGAACTGTTGGCTCGCATGAAATCCCATTTAAGAGTGAAAGAATTATACGACGCAACTAAGAAAGAGGAGGAAGAAAAGACCAAGGCCTCATGGGAAACCTTGCAACTTGAACGTAACAAACTTAAAGCGATCCTTGAAGCCATGGAGGATGGCGCATACATAGTCAATCCCAATTACGAAGTAGAGTACATAAACCCCAAAATGGAGGAGATATTCGGTTCTGTTGAAGGGCGCAAATGTTATGAATATTTACATGATCGAGTGGAAGTTTGCACCAATTGCAAAAACGAGGAAGTATTCTCCGGCAAAGCTATTCGAAGTGAATGGGATTCGCCCAAAAACAAGAAGTATTACCTCACCATTAGCACTCCCATTAAAAATCCGGATGGAAGCGTCTCCAAGTTTGAAATTTTTCATGACATTACCGAACGCAGGCAGGCGGAGGAGGCGCTGCGCTCCAGTGAAGAAAGATATCGCATGTTAGTGGAAACCATGAACGATGGCATGGGAGTCCAAAATGAAAACAACGTTTTTACTTATGTCAACGACAGGTTGTGCGAAATGTTGGATTATCGCCGAGATGAAATGCTCGGAAAATCCATTTCCCTGTTGTTTGATGCCTCGGATTTAAAGAATTTTGAAGTTCAATTTGAAAGAAGGAAAAGAGGCGACCACACCCCCTATGAAATTAACATGAAAAAGAAAGATGGGGAAAAGATTTTCGTCTTGATTTCGCCAAGGCCCATTTTTGATGATGGCCAATTCAAAGGCAGCATAGCGGTTATAACGGATATCACGGCTCGAAAAGAAGCGGAAATGGAACTTTGGGAGAGCGAGGAACGCCTTCAGGCCATATTGGATAACGCCTCAACGATAATTCATCTGAAAGACACCAAGGGCAAATACATTCTCGTGGATCGACAATTCGAAATATTGGCAAATATCGCTAAGGAACGAATCGTAGGCAAAACCGACTTCGATATCTTCCCGGAGAATATCGCTAAAATATTTTCATCCGGCGACCAGAAGGTATTGGAAACGGGACTCCCATTGGAAACGGAGGCGATGGTCCCTTTTGACGAAAAAACAAGCGCCTATTTCATCATCAAATTCCCCTTAATAGACTCTTCAGGCACTCCCTATGCCGTTTGCGGCATTATTACGGATATAACTGAGCGAAAAAGGGCAGAGGAAGCTTTGCGCCAAAGCGAACAGAGATATCGGACTCTTGTGCAAAGCCTTCCTGATATTATTTACAAGATCGACCAAGAAGGTTGCTTTACTTTTTTAAGCGATTCCATTCGGAATTTGGGATATGAGCCGGAAGAACTCGTTGGGAAACATTTCAAAGAGATCATACACCCTGATGATATAAATGCCGTAAGTAGCTCAGTGGTTTTAGCAAAATATGCGGGTAAGAAAACAGGGGATGCGCAAGCGCCAAAAGTTTTTGATGAAAGAAGAAGCGGAAAGAGGATGACGAGAAATCTTGAGGTGCGTTTGGTTGGAAAAAAATGGGTAGAGAAACAAAACGATCCTCCGGAAATAGTTGGGGCAATATTTTTTTTCGGAGAAGTAGATGCTTCGGGAGAGTTTGGCATAGAGGAAAACCCAAAAGAGAAAAACCATATTAGAACCGCTGGAATCATCAGAGACATCACCGAACGTAAAAAGGCCGAGAAAACCCTGAAAGAGTCCGAGGAGAAATATCGCGCACTGGTAGACAATGCTTATGACGCCATATTGCTTGCGGATATGGATGGAAATTTACTGGACGCCAATAAAAAAGCGGAGGATTTGCTGGGATATTCAAAAAAAGAACTCATGACTCTTCATATTACGAAAATTCACGCACCGGAAAGTCTTGAAAGAGCCCTGGAAACTTTTAAGGAAATGGTTGAAACCGGCACCGTTTTTTTTCAGGATGGTTTAGCTTTAAGAAAGGATGGGGGGAAAGTCCCTGTGGATATTACTGGCGCTGTTTTTGAATATGCCGGGAAAAAAGCGGCCATGGGAATATTCCGTGATATGACGGAACCTAAAAAGGTCATTGAGGAATTTAAAAAGTACAAATTGCTTTTTGATAATGTCTCGGACCTGGCATTTATCTGTGACACAAATGGAAACATTTTATTTGTCAATAAAATATTTGAAAAATTAACCGGCCATAAACTTCAAGAGTTTATCGGAAAACCCTTTGCGCCACTTTTCGACGAAAAAAATTTACAGAAGGCAATGGAGGTTTACCAAAGAACTTTGGAGGGGGAAGCGCCGGCCTTTGAATTGTGTTTCAAGAATACAGGGATACTATGCGAATACAAAAGCTTTCCACTAAAAGACGCCGCAGGTAACACAATTGGAATTTTTGGAATTGCTCGGGACATGACCGATCGCATAAAGTCCGAGGAAGCGCTGACTATTTCTGAAACACGTTTTCAGGATGTTGCCGCCAATACGGGAGATTGGATTTGGGAAGTGGACGTTGAAGGAAAATACACTTATTCCAGTCCGGTGGTTGAAAAAGTTATAGGTTACAGGCCCGAAGAGATTATAGGCAAGTATTTTTATGAGCTTTTTTCCCCTGATGAGAGAGAGAATCTAAAGAAAGTCGCATTTGAGGTTTTCGCAAAAAAAGAGATATTTCGAAATTTTCCAAATTGTTGTATTCACAAAAATGGACAAAGGGTTATGGTAGAAACCAGTGGCATGCCCATTACCAACAGCGCCGGTAAATTGCTCGGTTACCGGGGAGCTGACCGCGACATCACAGAACAAAAGCTTGCGGAGGAAAGAGCAAAACGTCAGCAGGAAAAATTGATTCAGGCAGACAAAATGATCTCCCTTGGAAACCTGGTAGCCGGCGTGGCCCATGAAATTAGTAATCCGAATAACTCAATCACCTTAAATGTGCCGTCCATTCAAGATTTATGGAGAGACGCCAAACCCCTGGTAACGAAAAGCGCTAAGATTGAGAGTGTAAAAAGTCTGGCAAACCTTCCCATGGAAGAAGGCGTGGGGCTTTTGGAAGAATTGCTAACCGCTATTCAGCACGACTCTGAAAGGATTACAAAAATAGTCTCCGGCCTTAAAGATTTCGCTCGAACGGATACCAAAGGCTATGGCAGCGAGGTTGATATTGAAAACGTCATCAATTCTTCGGTAAAACTTATCGATAGTCTTATCAAACAAAGTACGCATCAATTTAGTATCAATTTGACGCCACTGCCCTCCGTAAGAGGGAATTTTCAAAAACTGGAGCAAGTTTTTGTTAACCTGATTATCAATGCCTGCCAAGCCCTCACCGATATTAACCAGGCTGTAGAAATAAAAACATCTCATGAGCAAAAACATGGCCGGGTAACCATTCAGGTTAAAGACCAGGGAAGAGGGATGAAAAAGGAGGTGCTGGGCAGGGTAATGGAGCCATTTTTTACCACGCGGCAAAGCTCGGGTGGGACCGGGCTGGGTGTTTCAATCTCTTATGGCATAGTTCGAGAACATGGCGGTACAATGGAATATAAATCGGAGCCTTCCAAAGGAACTACGGTAACCATAGCCTTGCCTGTGGCGGATTCAAACTAACCAAAAAACTAACCAAAGATATTTGAAATTTACTACTCGTTCCCAAGCTCCTGCTTGGGAACGGGCTTGAACCGGAAGCTCCAGCTTCCAGGGTTTTGTGAGCATTGGAAAAAAAGACTCGGGAAGCTGGAGCTTCCCTTGCAATTGCGTTCCCAAGTTGGA
>JAJDAS010000124.1 GCA_029261755.1 Nitrospinia bacterium | reverse complement strand
ACGAAATGCCCATCCATCACGTCCACATGAATCCAGTGCGCGCCGCCTTCTTCAACAGCTTTTATTTCTTCACCTAATGTGGTGTAATCAGCAGAGAGGATGGAAGGTGCGATTTTTACCATAAAAGTTCTCCTGTAAATGAGAAAGATTGTAAGTTGTTAAGGAAAACATAATATCCAATTTCGATTTTTTTAACAAATATAGGTTGAAAATACCATATGCCAAACCACCTAAGAATCTCTTGATTTTATGTGGGTAATTATTAAGGAGAAGCCATGCCGTTTCATAAAGAACTATTAGAAAAAAGAGAAACATTGATTGGAGAGGAGGTCAATCCTTATCCATATTCCTTCGAACAAACTTGCGCTATTAATAAAATCCGTGAGGAGGAAGAGGACTTTCTGGACAAAATAGTATCCATTCCCGGCAGAACCGTAGCACAAAGGATTCAGGGAAAAGTCTCCTTTGTGGATATTGAAGATTTCGATGGACGTATCCAGGTCTATTTCAAAAAAAACAATATCGGTGACGAAAACTGGAAGATCGTAAAGCAACTGGATATTGGAGACATCATAGGGGTCAAGGGAAAAGTGTTTCGAACCCGTATGGGAGAGTTGACTATCAGCGCTGAAGAGGTCACCCTCCTCTCCAAAGTGGTTGTTCCCGTGCCCATAAGCAAACAAACTGAGGACAAAGCTTTTTACCAACTTGCCGACCCCGAGATCAAATACCGGGAGCGATACATGCACTGGATCACGGAACCGAAGGTACGAAAAATCATGGTGGTTCGGGCTAAAATCATTTCTGAAGTCAGGAAGTTCATGGAGTCCAGGGAGTTCCTGGAAGTCACTACCCCTACCCTGGAAATGCTTTACGGAGGGGCCGAGGCAACACCTTTTGAAACAAGTGTAAAGGCCTTGAGCGGACAAAAGGTTTTTCTACGCATATCCCCGGAGCTGGCCTTGAAGAAGTTCATCATAGGTGGGTTTCCCAAGGTGTTTACCATCTGCCAAAACTTTCGTAACGAGGGAATTGACAGAAGCCACAATCCGGAATTTACCATGATGGAGTGGTATGAAGCATTTACGGATTACACCTTTCAAATGAAACAGTTTGAAGAGTTGGTCTCCACCGTGGCCCAAAGTACCCTTGGTACCACCAAAATCACCTACCAAGAGGAGGAGATCGATCTCGCGCCCCCCTGGCGTCGGATGACCATGCTGGAAGCCATCAAAGAGTTCGCCGGAATTTCCGTGGAAGCCATGAGTCAGCAGGAAATTGAAGCCTTCGCCAAGGAAAAGGAGATCCACCTTCCCGACCCATTTAATCTTGGGCTTGCCATCAATGAGATCTTTGAAGAAACATGTGAAAAAAATCTAATCCAGCCAACCTTCATACTCGACCATCCAGTGGAAACCTCTCCTATGACTAAGGCTAAGAGAGGAAAGCCTGGCTTTGTGGAACGCTTTGAGCCATTTATAATGGGAATGGAGATTGGCAACGCTTATTCCGAATTGACGGACCCGGTGGAGCAATATGACCGCTTCCAGAATCAGAAGGAAATCCAGAAAAGCAAAAAGAAAGAAGATGGGCTGCCGGTTAATCCCATTGATATGGACTTTATCAAGGCCGTTGGATGCGGGATGCCTCCCACAGGTGGAGTTGGAATAGGCATTGACCGCCTTGTGATGTTACTCACCGATTCTCACTCCATACGGGACGTAATCGCCTTCCCCTTAATGAAACCAAAATAAATCCATGCCTAAACCCACGCCGAATCCTCCAAAACCGTTAAAAACGCCCAAGCGGAAGCCCGCTCCAAAAGCAAAGAAAAAAAAATGGAGAGTCCTCCGTTTTTTGTTCATGTTTTGCCTCGTTTTATTGGTGTTAACGGGCATTGCCGGAGCTGGCGTCGCCTACTATATTTACGAGAAATATTCCGTGGATTTGCCCGATGTCACGGAGTTGAAAAACTACCAGCCAAGCCTGATCACTAAAATCTATTCTGATACCAACGATAAAATCGGCGAATTCTTTATCGAGAGGCGTATCCTGGTCCCCATAGAAGAGATCCCGGATAAGATCATCCAAGCAACTCTTTCCGTGGAGGACTCTAATTTTTACAGCCATATTGGCATCGACTTCCAGGGGATTCTCCGCGCAGCCATCAAAAACTTCCGGGCAGGGCATGTAGTGGAAGGAGGGAGCACCATTACCCAACAGCTTACCAAGACCATGTTTCTTTCCTCCAAAAGAAAAATCGAAAGAAAAATTAGGGAAGCAATCCTGGCGCTGAAAATTGAAGAAAACTTTACCAAAAGTGAAATCCTGGAAATTTACCTGAATCAAATCTACTATGGTCATGGCGCCTATGGGGTAGAAGCTGCGGCGCAGACCTACTTTGGGAAGCATATTGATGAACTGGATATTTCCGAGGTCGCTTTAATCGCGGCTTTACCCCGTGCTCCCAGTCATTACTCCCCATATCGCGACCCAGAAAGAGCAAAAAAACGAAGAAAACATGTTCTGCGAAGACTTCTTGTCAATGGTTTCATAGATGAAGGCGAAATGGAAGAAGCGGCGGATAAACCGTTTGAGCTGGGTGATCGGGAAAGTTTGAAAAATTACCAAGCGCCTTATTTTATGGAATATACCCGCCGCTATATTGAGGACAAATATGGAAGCAGCAAGTTGTACAGAAGCGGTTTTCATATATATACAAGCTTAAACCTCGAATATCAAAAAGCAGCCCAAAAAGCGGTCTTCCTGGGTCTAAGGGCTAATGACAAACGTTACGGATACAGAGGCCCTCTCATGGGGTTTGGCTCCTCCGACCCAAAAGGAGACTCAGAAAAAAGCCATTACTTTGTTGGGCAGGTGATTCCCTTCCCATGGGAGCCCGAAAGTAATGCGGAAGAAAACTCCATATTGCCGGGAAAGATCCTGGTTGGCTCCGTTAAAAAAATCAAAGACGACCGTGTAATTGTTTCCTTGGGATACATGTCGGGTGAGATCGCACTGAAAGACATGGACTGGGCTAGAAAACCCAACGTAAAACAAGATGGGAAGTGGGTCAAATTGAAACATCCATCCCACGCGCTGAAAGTTGGGGATCTCATTCAAGTGAGAGTGCTGGAGCCCAAAAAAAAGGGAGAGTTAAAAATAAGGCTGGCTCTGGAGCAGGAGCCTGAAGTGCAGGGGGCCTTGCTGGCCGTCGAACCGGCCACCGGACAAATCAAGGCCATGGTGGGAGGGTACGATTTCAATAAAAGCCAGTTCAATCGGGCCATCCAGGCAAGACGGCAACCCGGATCATCCTTCAAGCCAATTGTTTACGCTTCGGCATTGGAAAAAGGATACACACCAGCCACCATCGTTCTGGACTCTCCCGTGGTCCTCCAGGGTGCTGAGAAAGATAATCTGAAATGGAAGCCGGAAAACTATGAAGAGAAGTTTTTTGGCCCAACGCGGATCCGTACCGCCCTTGCTCACTCAAGAAATCTTGTCACCATAAAGATTACAAAAGATCTTGGAGTAAAAAGTATAATCAATTTCGCGCGGAGGTTGGGAGTCAAAAGCCCCTTGGCAAGGGATCTTTCGCTGGCCCTTGGCTCTTCCGCCACCACTCTAAGAGAAATCACCTCCATTTATTGCACATTTGCGAACCAAGGCAAGGCCATTGAGCCTCACGGCATCCGGTATATTCAGAACCGGGAGGGAGAGATCATTGAAGAGCGTAGGAGAGAAGCGAAACAAGTGATGTCACCGGAGAACGCCTACCTGATGACCAGCCTTCTGCAAAGCGTGGTGAAAGAGGGCACTGGAAAAAAGGTGGCAGCACTTGGAAGACCCGTTGCTGGAAAAACCGGTACCACCAACGACTGTGTGGACGCATGGTTCATTGGTTTTACCCCGGACCTGGCTGCCGGGGTTTGGGTTGGACAGGACAAAAATGAACCTCTCGGTGTTCGAGAAACAGGTGCCAGAGCCGCTATACCCATCTGGTTGGATTTCATGAAAGATGCCCATAAAAAAAAGCCAATCTCCGATTTCCCTGTTCCACCGGGTCTGGTTTTCAAAAAGATCGATGAAAAAACAGGGTTGCTTGCCCACTTTGGAGAGCCCTACCTGTTCGAGTGCTTTTTGCCGCAGACAGCCCCTGTACAATACGCCACAGCCGAGACGGAAAAAGAAGATTTCCTGAGGTGGAACTCTCCCAGGTAGGGCGTTTTTGCAATTCAACTGTCTTTTGCGCGTATCGGAGGGCCTTTTCTTTTTCTCTCCTTTGTTCAAAAAATAAAGAAGCAAGATTATTCATGGCGTCGGCATGTTCCTTTTCAACAGCCATGAGGTAAAACTTCTCCGGTTACTGCTTGCCCCACCACAGTTTTCCATCCCATTTTCCGCCCTCCTTCGAACTTAACAAAACTTTAATTGCCATAATGCCTAACAAAATTTATTTTGTTAAGCGCCTTGGCAAAATATTTTTTGTTAAACAGTGAGTGGGGCCAGGTATCTGGGCAGTCTGACTGGGCTTACTCTCCGGGCCACAGGACAGGCCCGGTTTGGGAGGAAGTTGTAAGGAAATTGTTTAGGGGGAGAGAGAGATTGCGGCGAGTATAGGACTTCAGGCCCATACTTTCAGGCTTATGAGGGAACACTAACAGGGAGTTTTATTGAAGGCAGGTTCACCCACAACATAGGTGAAGGGGGAAATGGAAACTATTTCTGCCACTATTGGGTAGGGACGAATGGAAATAGTCTGGAAATTAGTATGCGTTCACGGGCTTTTCCGTACGCTTTTAGTGCAGTAATGGAGTCATTTGCTTTGGCATCCACCATGTTAAACCGGACGTTCGTTGGCCTTGGTTTTTTCCAATACTCCGGTACTCCAGCACTCCATTACTCCCTCTATAAATATGATAGCAGTTTTCTTGTAATCGGTAGCTACGCCCCGTGAACAGATACGGCAATTATTTACCAGGCTTGGTGTAATTGCCGGAACTTATTTATTTTTTGGTGGAGGTTTTTCCTGGCGCCGGCTTTGGTTTCTCTACCAGATAGCCGAATTGCGCCTCGAAATCTTCCAGGGATTGTTTGGTAATGGCCGCCAATTTGGCCAGCTCATGGGCATCGGCAAAATCTTCCTTTTGAAAGCGAAGCATGTATTGCTTAGCAATTTGATAATATTCCGAATTCACATCCACCATCCTGATTTTCATCTTTTTAGTCTTGGGATCCAGAATCTTCTTAAAATAAAGTGGAACGAACTTGTAGTCCTGGATGGAAACCATGGCGGCGCTTCCACCGTCAAGTAGGAATTGGGCGCCACAATAACCGAGGTCCCTGGTATATTCCATATCAAAAGGGATCGGATCCGCACATCTTAGTTCATACCCAATGTTTTTCGCGACGATGGTGGATTTGATGCCAAAGCCCTTGAGTCTTTTTTGGACCTCAGCCTTCAAGATTTGGCCAAAGTTGATTTCCGCAATCCTGATGTTGTCATGGGCGTCCCTTTCCACGCTGTCCAACATCTCCAGGTCCCGGTTATCCAGAAGCTCCACCAGTCCTTCAGCCAGCACACAGACGCCGTCTTGCCTTCCGTAACTAAGCCTTTTAATAATAGAGCCAACCACAATGTCCACAATTTTTTGAAGTCGGACTGTTTTCTCTTCAAACTCCTCCGGGATTAGCGTAAGGGTGGCGCCTGCTGACTTACCAATCCCCATGGCCAGATGTCCTGCTTTCCTCCCCATGGTTACCAAAAAATACCACCTGGATGTGGTTTTTGCATCCACCATAATGTTCTTCAGAATTTCTACTCCAAGATGCCTGGCAGTTTGAAATCCGAATGTACTGATGCCATAGGGAAGGTCAAGGTCATTGTCGATGGTCTTTGGGACGTGACACACTCGAATTCTTCCGCTGCCCTTTTTATCTACACAATAGGCCGAATAGGCCGTGTCGTCTCCACCGATGGTGAGGAACTTGTCCACATTCAATCGAAGGAGTGAAGTAATGACGTTTTCGAGCATTTTAGGGTCCTTGGTGGGATTTTCCCTGGATATCCCGATGTGGGAGCCTCCACGGAAATGAATCCTACTCACCGATTCAATGGTGAGTGGAACGACCTTCGTAATGTCCCCTTGGGCTATCCATTTGAACCCGTCTTTAATCCCTATTACCTCACATCCTGATAGTGTTGCCCTTATGGTTGCAGCGGCAATAACGCTGTTTATACCTGGAGCGGGGCCACCGCCCACAAGAATCGCCATTTTTTTGTTTCCCATCAGTTCCTCCGTTAAATGTATTTGTGCTAAATAATGGACAAGGTTTTTTGAGGTTTCTTCAGAAATCTCTACACTTGGTGAATCTATGGTAACGATTCCCATGGGGTTTTTCAATATAGGGCCTTTGGAAGGCTTGACTTCTTCTACTCACAATCAGTAAGATACAATTTTCCATGGATTGAGACTAATTCCTGCCTTTCTTTTCCCCCAGTATAAGAATTAACTCAAGATTACATCCGTAAGCTTTTCTTTATTGCTCCATTGGAGGAAGCAGTAAAAAATAATTATTTTAATCTCCCTGACGATTTTGCAGGGATTTTACATTGAAATACGTGCTTTCCTTGTTGTTTTTTTTTGATTGAGATTTTTAGGAGTGTTTTTTATGGGTAAAGCAGATTCCGATGAAATAGGCATCGGTAAAGCAGATGAATCTGGTGAGTTGACCATTCCCGAAACCTTACCCCTCTTACCGGTAAGAGATATTGTGGTATTTCCTTATATGATTGTCCCTCTTTTTGTGGGTAGGGAAAGTTCCATAGGTGCGGTGAATGAGGCCATGCTCAAGGACCGTTTGATGGTCCTGTTGACACAGAAGAATCCTGAGGTGGACAACCCCGAGCCCAAGGACCTTTATTCAGTTGGTGTTGTGGTTACCGTGGTTCGCATGTTGAGAATGCCGGATGACCGTTTAAAAGTTCTGGTGCAAGGTTTGACCAAAGCCAATGTTACCGGATTCACCAAAAAAGATAGCTATTATCAGGCAAATGTAGAAAAAGTCCCCGATCTCCCCGATCCTGGAATGTCCATAGAAATTGAAGCGCTTATCCGAGCAGTAAGGACCGATGTAGAAAAAGCCATCGCCTTAGGAAAAAACTTTCCGCAAGACCTCTTGGTCCTCATCGATAACATGGATGCTGTTGGAAAGCTCGCTGATTTGGTAGCTTCTAATATGGGGCTCAAGGCAAAAGAGGCCCACGAAGTGTTTTCCATTGACGACCCCATAAAGCGTTTGATGAGGGTGGAGGAACTCCTGAATAAGGAACTGGAGCTTCTGGCTATTCAGCAGAAAATCCACTCCGAGGCCCAGGACGGTATGACGAAATCCCAGAAGGATTATTATCTTAGGGAGCAGGTAAAAGCCATCCAGAAAGAGCTGGGAGATGACGGCAGCCTTAGCGAGGAGGTGGAAGAATTCCGCAAGAAGGTGAAAAAGGCCAAGATGCCGAAGGATATTGAGAAAGAGGCCGAAAAACAGATCCGGCGCCTGGAAAAAATGTACCCCGAAGCAGCGGAAGCCACCATCGTCAGGACCTACCTGGAGTGGATGACGGAAATCCCATGGAGCAACCCTTCCAAAGATAATCTGGACCTGAAATCCGCGAAAAAGATCCTGGATGAAGACCATTACAACCTGGAAAAAGTCAAAGAAAGAATTCTGGAATACCTGGGCGTCAGGAAGTTAAGAAAAAATAAGATGAAAGGCCCCATTCTGTGCTTTGTGGGTCCACCGGGGGTTGGCAAAACCTCCCTTGGCAAATCCATTGCCAGGTCCATGGACCGGAAGTTTGTTCGCATTTCCTTGGGCGGAGTCCGGGACGAAGCTGAAATTCGAGGCCACAGGCGGACCTATATTGGTGCCCTGCCTGGCAGGATTATCCAGGGCCTGAAGCAAGCGGGAACCAACAACCCGGTATTCATGATCGACGAAATCGACAAGTTGGGGTCAGATTTCCGGGGCGACCCTTCCTCGGCATTACTGGAAGTCCTGGATCCGGAACAGAACACCGCTTTCGTAGACCATTATCTGGCTGTGCCCTTTGATCTAAGCAAAGTGATGTTTATCACAACGGCAAACCTTGTGGACCCCATTCCCTCGGCCCTGATGGATAGAATGGAGGTAATCCGAATCCCCGGTTATACCGAGGAAGAGAAGCTAAGCATCGTCAAGAAATATATCATCAATAGGCAATTGAAAGAACACGGTATTACGGGCAAGCTAATAAACATCTCTGACGAAGCTGCAAAAAAGGCCATTTCCGAATATACCAGGGAAGCAGGCTTAAGAAACATCGAACGTGAAATCGCAACCATTTGCCGCAAAGTGGCTAGAAAAGTGGCCGAAGGAGATAAAAAACTCCATAAAATCCTCACCAGCAACCTTCCCAAGTTTTTAGGTGTGAGGAAATTTCTTAGCGAAATAGAAGAAAAAAAGGATCAGGTGGGTGTCGCCACGGGTTTAGCCTGGACACAAAGCGGCGGTGAACTGCTTTACGTAGAAGTGTCTTTGATGAAAGGGAAAGGCAAGTTGACCCTTACTGGACAGTTGGGTGATGTGATGCAGGAATCGGCCAAGGCGGCGGTAAGTTATATAAGATCCCGCTCCAAAGAACTCGGCTTGAAAGATGATTTCTATTTTCAAACCGACTTCCATATTCACGTGCCAGCGGGGGCAACCCCCAAAGACGGGCCTTCGGCGGGTATCACCATCGCTACCTCGTTGATTTCCGCCCTCACGCAAATTCCTGTCCGACACACCGTTGCTATGACCGGAGAGATCACCTTAAGGGGACGTGTCCTCCCCATTGGTGGCCTCAAGGAAAAAGCTCTGGCTGCAAAGCGGGCCGGCATCAACACTTTGGTCATCCCAATGGGAAACAAAAAAGACTTGGAGGAAATTCCACCGCCAGTCAGGAAAATAATCAAATTCATTTTTGCGGAACAGATAGACGATGTAATAGAAAAAATCCTTACCAAATCACCTTTTGCCAAGAGACGCGCCCCGAAACGGGAAACTGCTTCCAAAACCAAACGCTCATCTTCCAAAAAGCGAAAATAACTGCGTCCATCAACAATGGCCAATGCCAATGGAGTCGAGCTTTTTATCTTTTGCGGTTCAATCATTTAAACGTTGGCGGGGTTAAAAAAATAACTTCATCCCCGATTGTTTTCCCCCTCTTTTCAACCCAATCTGCCGCCAGGAAATTTTCTCGTTCCTCTGAACTCCCTACTTTGGATTGGAGTTTCCTAAGCCTATGAACAACAGTCATGCCTTTCCCCTCCCTTATTACAACCATGATCGAAAAGATTTGTTTCCTCTCCTACCGGAGAAAGCTGAGAATATCCTGGATATAGGTTGCGGTAATGGGGTCTTGGGGTCGGAACTTAAAAAACGATATCCATCCACAGCCATCTGGGGTGTGGAAAAAAATTC